>NZ_QTZH01000011.1:0-69872 GCF_003462585.1 Ruminococcus sp. OM04-4AA
ATTATTATTACTGCGGAACTTTATTCTACATTCAAATACCATATGAAAATCAGGGAGACTATTAGGTGTTGTTCATTTTTTCTAAGAACACATCTAAAAAATTTCCTCTAAGATTTCGATAATTGAGTTTAATATTCAAATTAAATGATGTATAATAGTAACTCCTTCGCGCGAAGCTGAGAAAGACTATCAAGGATATTTCAATTCACCTCCCCACAAGAAGAACCATATTGCTACAACGATGATTAACACCGTACTCTTCAAGATTTCAACTCACATCTTCACGAGGAGGATGACGGCAACTTGCACCAACACGACCGTATCCAACATCATTTCAACTCACATCCTCACGAAGAGGATGACTTTACCGTTGTTTTTACAGTTTCATCCGGTCTGTATTTCAACTCACATCCTCACGAAGAGGATGACATAGGTAATTACAATCATAATACTTTTCCACGTGTATTTCAACTCACATCCTCACGAAGAGGATGACATCACAGAGAAAGGAGAGATCACACATGGCAACAATTTCAACTCACATCCTCACGAAGAGGATGACAGCAATTTTAAACAAAAATAATCTGTTTAAAATCGCATATTATATCAGCAATAAACATTTTATATCTATTGTTGATATCTTTTTTCATTTTCACATATATTTTTAAGCCTAGTTTTCTCCTTTTTTGGTGCGAATGTCCTAGGAAATTTATGTGCACTTATCATTCGCACTAGAATATCAACGTATCCTTAACATCAAAACCAGGCTTAGCACCAATGTGCTCTACTTTATTTTTATATTTTTCACCCAGATAATAAAATCTAAGGCTATCTACCTCTTTATCTATAATGTTCTCTAAAATATTTTTTACTTGTCTACATTTGGTTGCATCCATTTGACATTCAAATACCGAATTCTGTACTCTCTGTCCATAATTAGTACATTCTTTTGCAACTTTTCTCAATCGTTTTCTTCCCGCTGCTGTTTGAGTATTTACATCATATGTAATCAAAACTAACATCTTTCCACCTACTTCCAGAAAAACGGAGGGTATTCATCTAAATCTCCTCTTAAATACCTGGCTAATAACATACTCTGCACATAAGGAGCCATTCCCCACTCTATTTTTTCATCTAAAAATGGATGTTTAATGGTTTCCTGCTTCTTAGATTGCCACGCTGACAAGAAATCCTTTCTTCCTTCATCTGTCATAATAACCGCACCATTTTCTTTTTTTATGAAATATTTTTCTTTCATAATCTTTTTATTAATCAGTGTCAGTACAAATCTATCTACCATAACGCTTCGGAATTCTTCCATAAGATCTAGTGCCAATGACATTCGACCGGGACGGTCTGTATGGAAAAAACCTACATATGAGTCCAATCCTACTGCTTCCAATGCACCTCCGCACATTCCAGCCAATAGAGAATATCCGAATGATAGCATCGCATTTACATTATCCAATGGCGGTCTTTTATTTCTCCCATGGAAATAAAAATTGTCTTTTTGCTGCAAAATCAAATCGTCAAATACCGAAAAATATACTGAAGCTGCTTCTCCTTCTAGTCCAAGTAGTTCCTCTGCATTTTCACATTCTCTTATTTTTCCCATGCTCTGAGCTAAAAACACTGACTTTTTCTTTATCGTTTCCACATCTAAACGCAGCGCATAATCTCTTGCAGCTCTCTCCAGAATCCACCTTGAATTATATACTTTTCCAAGAATAAAATTTCTTGCTATATGTACACTTTCATCCCGATTATCACTGATTCTATATTGTTGTTTTCTTAATGTAACATTCCCTTTTACTTCACCTGTAACTCGGGCTAGAAATCTTCCATTTCCAGACATAAAAGACAAATCAATATTCCTCTGTGCACATACTCCCATAAGCGCCGGACTCGCTCCTGTATAGCCAAATGTAATTATCGCTTGTAAATTATGTAATGGAATTCTTCCGATTTCTTTTTGATCTTCCAATACCACAACATTTTCTCCATCTAAGGACAAATATTTATTTCCAGATGTCACATACAACGTATTTAAAAGTCTTTTCATTCTTTTTCCTCTTCTGAAATAATTTTATCAATATATCCGGAAACTGACTTTTTCTTATTTAGAACAGGTAGACAAATGTCTTTTAATGAGCATGCATTGCATTTTTTACTTATTTTCACTTTTGGAGTATAACATTGCTCATAATACTTATGCATTTCCGCAAACATTTTTCTGACTTTTTCTCGTATTTCATCCGTAAATTCTACTTTTGTACGATGCCTCGTTTCTCCATAATAAATATAGCCATGTGGTATTGTGCAACACAACATTTCTTCTAAACATAATGCCTGTGCCGTTACTTGAAGGATATCGGAATCATCTGTTTTTGGTTTTCCTCTTTTATATTCTATCGGAACTACTTTATAAAACCCTTCTTTTCCAGACAAACTGATTCCATCCTGCACTTTATGAAATTCTACCACATCACATTCACCGCTCACTCCCATTTCCCGGGAGTGAATCGGCATTGCTCTCACAACTATCAAATCGCCTCTTTTTTCTTTAATACTTGCATCGTGAGCATTTTCATGAAGAATCTTACCTTCCACTGTTCTGACATTTTCTTGCCACTGTAGTTCTATATACGCTAGTGCCCATTGTCTCCTGCAAAATTCAAAATGCTGAATTCCTGATAATTGAAGAAAGTCTTCTTCCTTATACAAATTAAAATTCCTCCGGTTGTTTGCATCCTTCTACATCCCATGAAATCTCATAATCCTCGAATTCTCTCGGATGTTCTTTTTTTGCTTTAATAGTGAATCCTCTTTGAATTTTACCACTGGAAACTGCCGGTGTTTTTTCATCATGCTGCCACCAGTACATTTTGCAAACTTCCATACTTCCTTCCGGTCTTGCAGAAGACGCATCATTCTCAAATAATGTCTTTAATGCTTCTTTTAATACTTCCGCATCTTCCTGACTAAAACCTGTTTTTTCAGCAAGTTGTACATTTACACTTCCCATTACCTTATATACAGCAAATCCAACTCTGTGTTTTGTTCCCATCGTATCAGATGCTTTACTTTCTTTTCCAGATTCACTATTCACACTTTTTGTAATCTGCATACTGATAATATCGATTGGTGATAAACTTACTGCCTGATGAATAGAAACAGGTCCCCGTACCCCGAAAGACACCGGAATTCCTTTAAATGCAAAGACTTGTCCAAAAGCTCTTACATCTAACCATTCTTTGCATGCAATTGCTGCACAAGCATCACGATTTGCATTTTTCTTATTTCCCATCTCTGCTTTTAATTCCTCACAGCTATCTGCTCGGTCTTTTAAACTGGTATAAGCATCATCTGTTCTATCATCTGACTGAACAAAAATCTTTTGTCCTAAATCCTGAAAACGATTTCTAATTTTTCTCTTAATACATACATCTGAAATTTCTCCAAAACCATCCATATTAATTCGCGGACGGTTTCCGTTTAATGGATCTCCGTTTGGGTTGGCATTGTTTGCACTGATAAATAATGTGAAATCAATTTTTCCTTTTAATTCGCTCATGGTCTACTCCTCCTCTTTTTACTCTTCTGAACTTTCTTCTTTTTCTTCAGACTTCTCTTTCTTTAATTTCAAATCATATGCCTGATTATGGAAACCAAGTAGATATAAACCTTCTAATCTACTGTTATCAGTAAATGTGCTTTTATCAAACAGCTCATCAATTTCATGCAATAGATTTTCGTAAAATGTCCTTTTTGCAATATCTAGCTTGTTCAAATATGGTCGAATATTTTCCTCTATAACTTTCCACGTTTCATATGGTCTTTGAGAGAAAGTGCTCATATATCTTTTTGCATTTGTAACTCTTCCATTATCTTTCTCGTCATATGTCAAATATTCAATTCGATCTGCAACTGCCAGCAGTCTTCCATACAGATAATTTCTATCTGTTTCCTTTTTATCTAATGCCACGTTCCATTCCTCCTTATATCTATCCTTTTTATCCTTTTTTACAAACGAACATGCTAATGTCAAAACTCTTTCCCAATTTCTTCGTTCCTTATATGCTAATGGATTGGATGCCTTTGATACTGCAAGCATCACGTAATCATACGGAACCCTAGTACCATTCCATATACATGGAAGCAATCTTTGAGCTACTTGTGCATAGAGTTTTTTACCATTGGCATCCACTATAGACACCGTTCCCTTATTCTCAATACCATATAAAATATCTGCAATATCTTTAACACCAATCATTCCCGCAAATTGTATTCTTTCTCCATCTTTCCATTTTGTATGAATCCAGTTACAATCGTTATGCCATTTTTCTATATTTTTCAGATATCTGACAGAATTCAGCTCTTGATTTTCAATCAACGCTAATCTTCCCGGTGTTGCTGCATCAAAAGCAAGCAAAATCATATTCGAGGTATTATCTATCTTTTTTCCATAGCCTCTTAGTGCTTATAGAACTTATCGGCGGTGATTGGATTTCCATCGGATACAATCTCCCCTGTAGACCAGTCATCTTCCCAATCATCCTCAGCATTTCCAACATGTTCCCTTTCATACTCAGATACAATTGCCTCTGTATCCCTCTCCCATTTTGGCATGCTTAATTGATTTGACTCCCATGTCACAATTGTCATAGTATCGAAAAAAGTGCCTTGTTTTCGAATAATCCACTTCAAAGCATTGTGCGCTTTTTGCGAGGTCTCATTTCCTACTGCAAATGCCTCTTCCTTACTTGTAAAACGTCCTCGATAGGTGAAATTTTGACTGTCATTTGCAGAAATCAGCTTTGCTCCATCACCTTCATTTCTAATTTTCTTTGAATGAAGATAAGAAATAGATTCCATATTTCCTGTCAAATAACATATACCTTTTTCTTTTTCCTGTGACCTAACATATTCTATATAACATTCCTGTAAGGTTCTGTCTTTCCAACATTCATCCGGAGTTTCCTGATATATTTTCTCATCAAAAGACCGTATAATAAATCTTACAAAAGCTTTTGGTTGTGGAATTCCTTGAATATTTTCTTTCTCATCTATTTGATTTTCTTCATTAAGTTTTATAATTTTATGTGCAACTAAATCTTGAATTAATGTCGATTTTTTCAAATACTCATAAACTGCTCTGACCTTTTCATGACAATAATCGGATTCTACCCATTTTTCAAGCTGTGAAATATATAGCTTGCTACATACTCCATCGTCTTTATAATATTTTTTATAGTCACCGGCAAGATATCTCAAATTATCACATAATGGATGTGGCTCTTTTCCGGCTGTACGACTTCCCGATTTTTCTGTAACTGGTATAATCGTCAATTTGTCGTTCTGATCCACCTGTTCTGCACGAACAAAATTACCGTCTTGGTCTATCGTTACCGTTATCTGTGCTGTTACAGTTGTATGAAATGTTGGAAGAAGTACATAAGGGATATCTCCTCGATATTCGATAACTCCAATCTTATCGCTATTTTTCTCGTATAAATCAATCAGTTCATTTATCCAACTCAATCTTCCACCTCCTCATCTGTAAACTCTTCTAATCCCACAAAATTATTCTCTTCTTTTCCAAATACTTTTCTTTCCATTGGACGGATATGTCTTTTCTCCGTACAATCCTCCGGTCTGGTAAATTCTATAATTCCACCCTTTTTCATTACCGGCCTCCAGAAACGCACTGTCATTTGGTCTTTATCTTCATCCAGAATTGCCTCTTCCGCATAAGTAATCCCATGATACATAAATCCATAACCCACTTCTCCCGGCATTGTATCGTAATAACTCTCGCCTTCGCCAAATACACATGGTTCCACAAACGCCTGACATTCCCTTGTTCCCAAGAAAATATCTCTGCGGCCACCTCGTTTTACCATCCTTTTTGCAATATTATGATGCTTGTTTTCATTTCTATCCTGCTTAAGTTCCGTATGATTGAGGTTCATCTCAAAATGTGCCCGCACCTGATATCTCACATCTTTTAAATAGGTATAATATGCCAGTTCATTTCCACCATTATATGCAATTGGTCGAATTCCTTTTGTCTCAGTCTGAATTGGATTCATTACTCTTACCGCGTCAATGATCCAAATAATCGTAGGCTTCCAGTAAATACTTTCCGTAATTCCTTTTAATGCTTCATAAGTCGGAATATGATAGCTTGTCTTTTCTCCTCCCACTCTCATAACCGGATCTGAAAAAAGTGCATGTGTTCCATACACTTCAAACTCTATTGTATTTCTGTATCTTTTCAAAAATCTCACCTCCCTCTATAACATTTGCAATTCCATATTAGGTTCATCCACAACACCTACTTCCTTGTTATAATATCCATCACACAATACCAATATCTCTCCATTGCAAATTTCATATATAGCATTTCCGAGTTTTTCTTTTCTTTTTTCAGAAATTCCCACTGTATATCTCTGCAATTTTCTTAAAATCTTTCTCTGCTCTTCTATCTCGAGATAATCCTGCGATAATTTATCCAATAATTCTCTCTCTTCATCATTATATGGAACTACAACACTAACTTTATAATCATTAGAAATAACTTCAAACGCCTCTCCTGCGGTCAAAAAAGCCTGCGGTAATTTTGTCTTTACTTTTTCTCCATTTCTTCTGATATATTGTAATTGTCCTACTTTATTTTCTCCCAATAACTCTATAATCGTGGTTGTTTGTTTATCTATCAAAAATTTCGTTTCATTTGTTCTAAGTTGGGAATAGTAATTTAAATAATATGCTTTTATTGCCTCTTCTGAATCCAATGTATCTCTGAATTTTAAAGAATTATTTTTATAATCTTCCAATACTTTTTGTAATGCTGCCTGCGCATTTCTAATTTCCTGCAAATGACTTAATTTCTCTGCTTTTTCGGACATCTGTACAATGAAAACAGTTCCCATTCTTCCTAATTCCTTATGTCTATTGCATCGTCCTGCTGCCTGAATTATATTATCCAAACCTGCTTTAGACCTCACAACACACCCGAATGAAAAATTCACTCCTGCTTCAACAACCTGTGTACTTACACATATAATCTTTTTCGATTGTTCATTCAAAATTTGTTTTATAGATTTTAATGTATCTAATTTATGTTGTGGACACATATTATTGCTCAAATGAAAAAGTTCATATTCTTGTGGACATATCGCTTTTAATTGTTGAAATGTATTCATTGCACAAGCCGTAGTATTCAAAATAATCAATGTACTTTGATATTGTTCTGTTTTTTCCCTCACAAATTCACTTAAATCTTCTATCTCCATACCGCCAGGATATAATTCTGTTACATCTTTAATATCTGTCCTTTTAAAAGCATCTGCATACTTTTCCGGTCTTCCCGCCATTTCCATACATTCACAAATGTTATTCTCTTTTATTGATGCCAATGTTGGCTGCGTTGCTGAACACAACACAACTGTCGTACCACAAAATTGAGTAAGAAAATTCACAGCCAAATTGAAAAGTTCCATACATTTTATAGGAATTGCCTGCACCTCATCAAATATGATAATACTGTTACATAATGTGTGCATTCTGCGGATACAGCTTTTCTGAGCTGAAAATAATGTATTCAAAACCTGTACTGCCGTGGTCACTATAACCGGTGAATCCCAAGTTTCAGTAAGTTTACGATACCGTTCTTCTTCTCCTTCTTCGCAAACCACATTACAATGATGCTCTAACACAACATCCGCCTTTCCTATTGCTTTTCGAATCTCCTCGGCATTCTGAATCAATATAGAATTAAATGGTGCTATATAAATAATGTGTTGTTTTTTTGTCTTTTTCGCATGATACAGAGCAAAGCGCAAACTGCTAAGTGTTTTTCCTGCTCCTGTCGGTACAGTAAGTCGATAAAGATTTTGTTCTTTGTCTGCAGCTTGTCTACACAAATCCGAAATTTCTTGACGAAAAGTATTTAACACATTTCCATTCGATGGATTATTTTGAATTTCCTTCGACATATATTGTTCAAAATTCTCTATACATTCATTCCAAATCTGCTGCGTCTCCTCCAATGAAATTCTCTTTGATAACGGAATATCTTGAAAAAAACAAGCAGTATCCGTCCAGTCACCATCAATGAGTAAAGATAAAACCAATCTCAGATACATTCCCATAAAGAAATATCTATTTCCACATTTTCGTTTTGATATTTCCGATTCTTTATGAAAAATATTGATTTTTCCTTCCATGTTCTTATATGTTTGAATCGCTTTTTCACAATATTCTTCCAATATCTCTTTATCATAAATCTGAAAGAATTCTTTCTTTATCCAGTCATAATCTATTTGTTTTTCATCCCGTTGTTGCTGTAAACTTTGTCCATTATCTAGATTGATGCAATCTCCCATTCCGTGATGAAAATATATAACCGTACTGATAAATTCTGAAACACTTTTTTCCTTCAGTAACTCCCTGATTAATCTTCCGCCAGCAGTAGAATGATCCAAACCATGTTTATGAGCATCATCCCCATATTGTAGAATCTTCTCAAAATCTTTTTGATTTTCTCTTCCCAGCTTTCCTACATCATGAAACATTCCTATCAAAGTAACCAGTATCTTTAATTCTGAAGGAGAACACGTCTCCGCTGCATAGTTCGCAACATTTTCCGAATGTTCTTTCATCGTCTGATATCTACCTGATTCATAGTCTACATGCGCCAAATCTCTTTTTATTTCGATTTTATTTTCCATCTAGCCCTCTTGTGTTATCTGTGTATATTTTTCTTTATTCAGTTTTCTATTTTATATATTTTTACTATATTTTATCAAATTAAAGAATGCCATACAAGGCAGAATCCAAGAAAGCATTCGCTTTATAAAATATCAAAAGGATTCTGCCTTACCTATGTTTTATTTTCCGGATTCGTTTCACTGGGATATAAATTTCTGTTTTGTATTATATGAGCAATGCCAGTTCTACTGTTGCCGCGGGCATATGTAAGGCAAGAGCGTTCCGAATACACTTTGTTCAGTATGTTAATAAGAGCAAGAACAGGCACCACATACGGTAACTGTTCTTGCTCTTATGTTACATACTTTCAAAGGGATAAGGTAAAGCGGGCCGATGCCCGTGATAATAGTAGAACTGGCATTGCGACCATTTAAAATATAGATCCCAGTTGAAAGAATCCTAATTCAACAAATCTTACTGCACCTTCGCAATATCGATCAGTGACAGTTTCTTAATATCTGTATTCTCAAGACTTGTGATCAGTGCATATGCTGTGTCAATTGCAGTCAGTACATTCACACCTGTCTCGATTGCATTTCTACGGATTACAAATCCATCTCTTGAATGCTCTGCACCCTGTGCCGGGATATCGATAACAAGATCGATCTTATGTCCGAGGATCAGGTCAAGAAGATTCGGTGATTCCTGCTCGATCTTACGAACCGGAGTAGCCTTTACTCCTGCCTCATTCAGTGCACGTGCTGTTCCGCTTGTAGCAAAGATATGGTATCCAATCTTCTCAAATCTTCTTCCGATCTCTACTGCGTCCGCATGGTCTTCGTCACGGACTGTCATGATCATATTTTTATGCTTCGGAAGCTTGATTCCTGCTCCGATAAATGCTTTATAAAGTGCTTCATCAAATGTCTTCGCAATACCAAGACATTCTCCTGTAGACTTCATCTCTGGTCCAAGGCTGATATCAGCACCGCGGATCTTCTCAAAGGAGAATACCGGCATTTTAACTGCTACATAGTCAGCTTCCGGCTGAAGTCCCGGTGTGTAACCAAGATCTTTGATCTTCTTTCCTGTAATAACCTGTGTTGCCAAAGGAACAATCGGGATACCTGTTACTTTACTGATGTATGGCACTGTACGGCTGGAACGTGGGTTTACCTCGATAACATATACGTCATCTTCGCCGCACACAATAAACTGGATGTTGATCATACCGATAACATGGAGTGATTTTGCAAGTCTTCTTGTGTACTCAGCAATCTTTGCTTTCGCTCCTTCTGTCAGGCTCTGTGCCGGATATACGGAAATACTGTCTCCGGAGTGGATTCCTGCACGCTCGATATGTTCCATGATACCCGGGATCAGGATATCTGTTCCGTCGCATACTGCATCGACCTCAATCTCTTTTCCCTGAAGGTATTTATCTACAAGGATTGGGTGATCCTGTGCGATTCTGTTAATGATTCCGATGAATTCATCAATATCATTGTCGTTGATTGCAATCTGCATTCCCTGTCCACCCAGAACGTAAGAAGGACGAACCAATACAGGATATCCAAGTCTGTTGGCAACTTCTTTCGCTTCTTCTGCTGTGAATACTGTTCCACCTGTCGGACGTGGAATCTCGCACTCTTCAAGAATCTCATCAAAGAGCTCACGGTCTTCGGCTTTGTCTACATTCTCTGCAGATGTACCAAGGATCGGTACTCCCATCTTCATAAGTGCTTCTGTCAGCTTGATTGCTGTCTGTCCACCAAACTGTACAACTGCTCCATCCGGTTTCTCAATATCTACGATACTCTCTACATCTTCCGGTGTCAGTGGCTCGAAGTACAGCTTATCAGCAATGTCAAAGTCAGTACTTACTGTCTCCGGGTTATTATTTACAATGATTGTCTCATATCCGTCTTTTGCAAATGCCCAAGTACAATGTACAGAACAGAAGTCGAACTCGATACCCTGACCGATACGGATCGGACCGGATCCAAGAACAAGTACTTTCTTCTTATCTTTTGTCTGTTCAACTTCATTCTCGCTTCCATATACAGAGTAGTAATATGGTGTCTCTGCAGCGAACTCTGCTGCACAAGTATCTACGATCTTATATGCTGCAACGATACCGTTTGCATGACGCATATCGTGAATTTCCTGCTCTGTCTTACCTGTCAGCTGTGCGATTACATTATCCGGGAACTCGATACGTTTTGCTTCTGCAAGAAGCTCCGGTGTAAGTTCCTGTGTCTTCAGAGCTGTCTCCATCTCTGTGATGATCGCAAATTTATCGATAAACCACTCATCAACTTTTGTAATCTCGTGGATCAGATCGTAAGAGATTCCTCTTCTGCATGCTTCTGCAATTCTCCACATACGCATGTCATCTACTTTCTTCAGCTGATCGATCAGTTCATCATCTGTCAGATCTGTGAAGTCATAAGACATCAGACTGTCTACATGCTGCTCCAGAGAACGGATTGCTTTCATAAGAGCTCCCTCGAAGTTATTACAGATGCTCATAACTTCTCCGGTTGCTTTCATCTGTGTTGTCAGCGTTCTCTTTGCACTGATGAATTTATCGAATGGAAGTCTCGGGATCTTAACTACTACGTAGTCAAGCATTGGCTCAAAACTTGCATAGGTCTTCTGTGTGATTGCATTCTTGATCTCATCCAGATTGTATCCAAGTGCGATCTTCGCTGCAACCTTCGCAATCGGATATCCTGTTGCTTTGGAAGCAAGTGCAGAAGAACGGCTTACACGAGGGTTTACCTCGATTACACAATATTCAAATGTCTCTGGGTGTAATGCATACTGTACGTTACATCCACCTGTGATATTCAACTCACTGATAATGTTCAATGCGGAAGTACGTAACATCTGATATTCTTTATCGCCCAGTGTCTGAGATGGTGCAACTACAATACTGTCTCCTGTATGAACTCCAACCGGGTCAATATTTTCCATATTACATACTGTAATACAGTTTCCGGCTCCGTCACGCATTACCTCGTACTCGATCTCTTTCCATCCTGCGATGCAGCGTTCAACAAGAACCTGACCAACACGGGAAAGACGAAGACCATTCTCAAGGATCTCTACTAACTGCTGAGAATCATGTGCGATACCACCACCGCTTCCTCCCAGTGTATAAGCAGGACGAAGAACAACCGGATAGCCGATCTTATTTGCAAATGCAAGTCCGTCTTCTACATTTTCTACAACGAGAGAAGCTGCAACCGGCTCACCGATCTTCTCCATTGTCGCCTTGAACTCCAGACGGTCTTCTGCCTTTTTGATCGTCTCAGATGTTGTTCCGATCAGGCGTACATTATTCTCTTTTAAGAATCCAGCCTCTTCAAGTTCCATTGCAAGGTTCAGTCCAGCCTGTCCTCCAAGTGTTGGAAGTACACTGTCTGGTTTCTCCTTTTTGATCAGCTGCTCAACAACCTCAATTGTCAGTGGCTCGATATAAACACGATCTGCGATATCTTTGTCTGTCATGATTGTTGCAGGGTTTGAGTTGAGAAGTACAACCTCAATCCCTTCTTCTTTCAGTGAACGGCAGGCCTGAGTTCCTGCATAATCGAACTCCGCAGCCTGTCCGATGACGATCGGACCAGAACCGATAACTAATACTTTTTTGATACTATTATCTCTTGGCATTATTTCTCTCCTCCCATCATCTCAAGAAAACGATCGAACAGGTATCCTGAATCCTGTGGTCCCGGGCATGCTTCCGGATGGAACTGAACTGTAAAAATGTTCTTTCCAACATATGCAAGTCCTTCGTTTGTTCCGTCATTTACATTCTTAAATGCAGGAACTGCAACGTTTGGATCAATCTTGTCTTCATCAACAACATAGCCGTGATTCTGTGAAGAAATGTAGACTCTGCCTGTCTGAAGATCTTTCACCGGATGATTTCCACCACGGTGTCCGTATTTTAACTTGTAAGTTGTACCACCTGTTGCAAGTGCCATCAACTGATGTCCAAGGCAAATGGCAAATATTGGGATATCTGTTTCATAAAGCTTTTTGATTTCTTTGATAATTGATGTACATTCTGCCGGATCTCCAGGTCCATTGGAAAGCATAATGCCATCTGGATTAGATGCGATGATCTCCTCCGCTGTTGTATCGGCCGGATAAACGGTCACTTCGCAGCCGCGATCATTTAAAGATTTTGCGATGTTTTTCTTAGCTCCAAGATCAAGAAGTGCAACCTTCTTACCTGTTCCTTCTAAAACGTATTTCTCCTCACATGTAACTTTGGAGACAACACCTTCTACCTTATAATTCTTCAACTTAGAGATTACTTCCTCAAGATCGTAATTCTCGTTTGTTGTGATCATACCATTCATGGTACCTTTTTCTCTTAAGATTTTCGTAAGAGCACGAGTATCAACTCCTGCTATACCCGGAATATCATATTTCTTGAGGAAATCCTGAATTGTACCTTCACATCTGAAGTTACTTGGCATTCTGGATAACTCCCTCACAATATATCCATCTGGCCATGCCTTTAATGACTCCATATCCGGTGTAATTCCATAATTACCAATCAGCGGATATGTCATAACCACTGCCTGTCCCGCATAAGAAGGTCCGTCAGTACCTCAAGATATCCTGTCATTGAAGTATTAAATACGATCTCGCTGATCATATCTCTCGTCGAACCAATGCTTGTTCCTGTAAACACAGTACCGTCTTCCAAAATAAGAAACGCTTTCATCTGTTCACCCTTTCCCTTCGTAAAAATATTTTTTCTCAAAAGGAAGGCGCTCATGGAGTCTTTATTCCAGAGCGCCCTCTTTCTCAAATTGTAAAGATTATACTACAGCATGAGAGACATTTCAACATCATTTTTGATGAATAACTTAGTACTTTTATTAATATATATTGGTATTTTTTACTTATAAATGGTATTTTATGCATTTTTATGAATACCAGAAGATCATTATGATCCGCTTTCTGTCATCCACAGCATACGTATATTTCACTTCTTCCAATTGTCTGAAGTCAACAAGAAACTGCGCCGCCTGTGGAATCAAATTATCTATAATTTTCTCTTTTGCAACTTCATAAACAGCATTTTCCGAAAAACGGATGGCAAACATTTCCTGTCCCTGTTCTATCCCTGCTTTCATTTTTTCATAGATTTCATTCTCATCAAATGTTTCATAGTACAGACCGTTGATTCGATAATATTCCAGATCATTGGAATCGCACACCGGATACGGCACAAAATCATCCTGCTGATGATCTGTAAAAATTTCTTCATCTGTACAACATAGATACTCATAATTCACAAGATCATGAGGTAGCGTTTCTCCCGTCTCATTCTCCTGAAAGATCGGATCTCCGAAAGTCACATCCATCTGATAATACTTATCATCACATTTCACTATATTCCATGCATGTGCCCCCTGCTCTTTTACTGTTCCCACAACGTAAATACATTCTATTCCCATCTGTTTCAACAGATATTGAGCTGCTCTGGAATATCCTGCGCAGACGGATCTTTTTCCAACCAAAGAACTATAAATATTCTGATTATCCAATGCGTTTTGATCATAATCCACCGTATCTACAAGATATTTGAAAATGTACTTGATCTTCTCATACTCTGTCTCACATCCCTGTGCACCTGCAAGTGCCTCTTGAGCCGCATTTTCAATCTGCTCCTGTCTGGATTCTCTCTGATCCTGTGTGCAGATATAAGACGGATGAAACTCAGTATAATCTTTGTATACCGTCATTTTTGAGCTCCCGTCACACCAGAACAATTCCGACCGGTCATACATCAGATATTCGTATATCTTTCCAGCCTCATCATTCTCTCCTGCATGAAGAAGAATGGTCTCTTCCATGGAACGAACCCCCTGCAGGATCTCACGATAAACCTGTTTTTCCTGTTCCGGCAGCTGCTGATAATAAAAACCATCTGCAACGTCTTCTTCTGATACATTTAACTCCGGAAATTCTATTTTCTGACCCGAATCAGACAAAAGTATATTTCCAGACTCGCAGAATAATCCAGGTGTTGCTTTTATCATCTTTAATACACCTGCTACTCCGATTATCACAAGAAGAAGCATAAGAAACACGAATCCTTTTCTTCTTGTTTTTCTATTTCTTCGTCGTTTTTTCCTTTGTCTTCTGTCTCTTTCCATTAATTTCACTGTCTCCTGTCTGAACTGTTCCTGTACTTTATGAAAGTTCCGCTATTCTTGACACGCCAACATAAATTTCCGATATCTTATACCATGTTTTATAATCTATCTCTCCGGTTACCGGAAGACCGAATATAGATTGAAATTTCCGGACAGCCGCTTCTGTTTCAGGTCCATAGATTCCATCTTCCTCCAATTTAGGGATCTCCGGATATGCACCCGCAATTACATTCAGCTGTTCCTGTATCTGGCGCACTTTTGGGCCTTGTGAACCTTGTTCCAGTGTATATCCCGGCCAGGAGGACGGAATACCTGAAATTGCTTCTGCCGTATTGATATACATATCGTCACCATAATAATACCTTAGAATTTCAATCGGAGAAAATCCCTGTTCTCCCAGACTTTTTGACCCCCACTGTGTCAACCAGTTTGGACAACTCACTCTGCGACCATCACAATACTGTGTCAGGATTGGCTGGCGCACATTCGGCCGTGACAGATAGTCTGCAAACAGTTCATCCACAATCACTGAAATAGGCTCAAATATATTGCGCTCCGGGATCCATTTATGGTCAAATGCCGTTGATGATGTAATTGTAAAATCAAACCCTTTATTTCGATACCATTCCGTATAAACCCTGTTTAAAGTGAATGACATAATTGCCAGCACATTTGCCCTTATGGTGTCTGCCGGCCAGGTTGCATAGATTTCACTTGATGCGACATTTTTTATATAATCTTTGTACTTCACATAATAATCCTGTGCTGTAGAATCCCGCGGTGATCCATCATGTACGATAATATATTCCGGTACAACCACACGGCTCAAGACAATTTCTCCTGTTTCATTTACTGGCTTAATCTCTTCCTCTGCAATCTTCGGAGGATAATTTCCATATAAAGTATGAGCAGGGATGACGAATACCTGCTCTTCTTCCCTGCTCTGATCCTTTTGTTTCATGCGTACATTCTGGATTGCCTTTGTGTTTGCCAGGATCTCTGTTCCCGAAACACTTATCGACTCAAATCCCTCTGCTTCAATATTCAATGTATATTCTGAATATGGTTGACGTTCTTCGTTCTCATCCAGACTCCATTCTTCCGGTGGTGCATTCAGTTCAACCACTTCTGTCTGACCGGAAGAATCCGTCACCACCTGTTCTAATATACTTTCCGGAATTCCTGTATAAGAGATGGAAATCCGCGCTTCCTTTACCGGAAATGCATTCACAGAAGATGTAACATTTATCTGCAGCTGACCACGATCGGTCAGATTCTCCTGCGTTTCTTTGCTTTCAATTGAACCTTGTGACCCTTGTATCGGTTGAAAAAGTTTCATGGTTTGTCTCCCACATCTGATTCGTTTCCTTTTTCCAGTATATGCGGGAAACTCCTATTCTTTCCTGTTTTCTACACAAGTTTCAGAATGTCATTAAACATAATAACAACCATCAATGCCATCAGAAGCACAAATCCTGCAAAATGTACCATGCCTTCTTTCTCAGGCGGTACTCTTTTTCCGCGAACAGCCTCAATGATAAGGAATACAAGACGTCCACCGTCCAACGCCGGAAGCGGTAACAGATTCATTACGCCCAGATTGGCGGTCAGAAGTACTCCTATATTGAGAAGATTTAAAATCACTACTACCATGCCTGCCGGAGCTGCTTCCTGATAAACGTTATCTACCGCACTGACAATTCCAACCGGACCGGAAAGATCTTTTACTCCTACCTTTCCGCTGATCAACATTTTCAGACTGTCAACTGTATATGTGATCCAATACTTCACCGTATATGCTCCGTATCGAACTGTTCCAAACAGACCCGGACGAACCATCTCACCACCTGTAATTCCAAGCAGAGGAAAAGCATCTCCCTCGTTCTGTTTTGGTTCCAGCACAACGGTATAATCCTTACCATCACGTTCATACTTAACTTCTACACTTTTCGTCCCGGCATGCATCATATTATACAGACTGATATCATTCCAGATATGAACTGATTTCCCTCCGATTTTCTTAATTACGTCTCCCGGTTCAATGCCTTCCTCCTGCGCTGAATATCCATCTGTCACATTACTGACAATCGGTGCTCGATATCCCGTCCAGCCAATAATAATCATGCAGAGGATCCATGCAAGAATAAGATTAAACACTGGACCTGCAACAATTACTGACATTCTTGCCCAGACCGATTTGCTGTTAAAGCTCCCTTCAGACATATCATCCACATCATCTTCTCCCATCATGCAGGCTCCACCAAACGGAAGAAGCTTTAAGCTGAATTTCGTTTCTCCAAACTGTTTTCCAAAAATAGTCGGTCCAAGCCCCAGAGAGAATTCATCCACACGAATCTTATTCTTCTTTGCAAGCAGAAAGTGTCCTAATTCGTGAAAGATTACAATCGCACTGAATAGCAGAATTGCCAAGATTATGCCCATACATTACCACCTGTTTTTAATAAATTCATATGTTTCCTGTTCTGTCTTTAGTATCTCCTCAACGGTTGGAGCCGCAATATTTTTATGCGCTTCCATACACGCCTGAATAATCTCAGGAATCTGGAGATACTTAATCTTTCTGTCAAGGAACAGCGCAACTGCTTTCTCATTTGCCGCATTTAACACGGTCGGAAGGGAACCTCCTGTTCTTCCCGCTTCAAAAGCAAGCTTCAATCCATAAAATGTTTCCAGATCCGGCTGTTCAAACGTGATCTGCTGAAGTGTCGAAAAGTCCAGTCTGTCACCCGGAAGATAACGACGTTCCGGATAATAGAGTGCATACTGGATTGGAAGTTTCATATCCGGTGTTCCAAGCTGTGCGATCACTGCACCATCTTCGTATTCCACCATTGAATGAATGATACTCTGTGGCTGCACAACAACCTGAATCTGATCTACATCCACTCCAAAGAGCCATTTCGCCTCAATCACTTCAAGACCTTTGTTCACCATTGTAGATGAGTCAATTGTAATCTTGCGTCCCATTGCCCAGTTTGGATGTTTCAATGCATCCTCTACCTGGATGTTCGCCAGATCTTCCAGTTTCTTTCCTCTAAATGGTCCACCGGATGCCGTCAGGAGAATCTTATGCAGAGCCTTCTGCTGTCCTCCCTGAAGAGACTGGAAGATTGCGCTGTGCTCGCTATCCACCGGAAGAATAGAAACCCCTTTTTCCTTTGCCAGCGGCATAATGATATGTCCTGCTGTGACCAGTGTTTCTTTATTTGCCAAAGCAATATCTTTTCCTGCATTAATTGCTTCAATTGTAGGAAGAATTCCAATCATTCCGACAATTGCTGTCACAAGAATCTCTGACTCCGGCTGTCTCGCTACTTCAAGCAGTCCATCCATACCGCTTACTACTTTAACATCCAGATCATTTATTTTGTCTTTTAATTCATTTGCTCTTTCTTCTTTCCAGACTGCTGCCAGTTTCGGCTTAAATTCTCTGATCTGTTTCTCCAGAAGATCAATATTATTCCCTGCTGCAAGTGCCGTAACCTCCAGATCGCCATTTGTCCTGACAATTTCCAATGTCTGTGTTCCTATGGATCCTGTAGATCCCAAAATTGCAATTTTCTTCATCGTAACTTTTTACCTCTATTCTGCATTTATGTTACGATCCACAAAACTGTGGATCAGCAACGCATCTATCACACATGTATCTCCTTTTACAGAAACAAGGAAAGATAGAAAATAATAGGTGCTGTAAAGATTACACTGTCAAAACGGTCAAGAATTCCTCCATGTCCCGGAATCAGTTTGCCATAATCTTTAATATTGTGATATCGCTTGATTGCAGAAGCTGCCAGGTCCCCGATCTGTGAAATTGCTCCACCGACTGCACCAATGATCGCATATTGCAATAAATCTGCCGCCGCATTTCCCCAGTAATTAATTGCAAGTCCATACAATACTCCGATCAATGCCGCACCGAGGATTCCTCCGATTCCACCTTCTATTGATTTCTTCGGACTTAAAATCGGTGCCAGCTTATGCTTTCCGATCAACATACCGACACAGTATGCACAAGTATCACATCCCCAGGAGCATACAAATACAAGCCATACCGAGAAGATTCCTCCCGGAAGATTTCTTGTCTGATAAATGTAAGAGAGCATCACTGCCACATAGAACATTCCGAAAAAGCCTGCAAAAATCTGCTGTGTATTATATTTCGGATAGGCAAATACAAGAACCGCCATCTGACAGATCAAAAAAGCCATAAACAGCATAACAAACCAGTTTAAGGATCTCCCGGAAGAAGCGGTTTAAAATATAATACCCCATAATACAGGATTGCAAAAATATATCCGACAATTCCAGGTGCCTTCTTCTCTATGTGAAATACTTTATACAACTCTGTCATTCCGATCAGGCTGATTAATAACAAAACTGCAAAGAGCAGGTTTCCGCCCGTGATCACTGTGACAAGTGCGATGATCACTAATAGTATTCCACTTAGCAACCTTGTTTTAAACATCTTTATTCCGCCTCCTCTACTCCGCCGAATCTTCTATGCCTGCGGTTATATTCTTCCACCGCTTTTATAAGCTCTTCTTTCGTAAATGCCGGCCACGGAATATCTGTAAAATAAAACTCTGAATAGGCCAGCTGCCAAAGCAGATAATTCGATAATCTTTGTTCTCCGCTTGTACGGATCATCAAATCCGGATCCGGAATGTCATTTGTATCCAGATAAGAATTAAATAATGATTCATCGATCATATCCGGATTTACTTTGCCGGCCACACAATCCTTCGCAAGCTTTCTGGCTGCTCTTGTCATCTCATCACGGCTTCCATAATTCAGGGCAATTGTAAAATTAAGCCCTCCATTGTTGGCTGTTGCCTCTTCCAGTTCTCTGATCCGGCTCTTGATATCCTCATCCAGCGGTTCAATGTCACCGATCACACGGATCTTCATATCATTCTTTGCCGCTGTCTTCAGACATGTTTTCATGTAATTTCTTAAAAGTTTCATCAGTGCATCCACTTCATTCTGTGGTCTGCTCCAGTTTTCTGTAGAAAATGCATAGACTGTCAGGTACTTGATTCCCATACGCCATGCTTCTTCACAGATTTTCTCAACATTCTTGGCTCCCTGTGCATGTCCGTAATTTCTCGGCATTCCTTTTGATTTTGCCCAGCGTCCATTTCCATCTAAAATAATCGCAATATGCTGTGGTACGTTCATTTTCTCATCCTCTCTGTCGCAACTTTTTTTAAGAAGAAATGGAGGCCTTAAATAAGCCTCCATGTTCTTAAAAACTTATCTGCGTACAAATAATCTGTAAACAGTTTTTCCACATTACAATCTGACAATTCAGCTCTGCTGTTTTCGATTTAGACTGTCATGATTTCCTTGGACTTTGCCTCTACCATCTTATCAATCTTAGCAACATACTTGTCTGTGATCTTCTGAAGTTCATCTTCAAGATCTTTGATCTCATCTTCAGAAATTTCCGTTCCTTTCAGTTTCTTGAAAGCAACATTTCCATCACGACGAACATTACGTACAGCAACTTTCGCTTCCTCACCTTTTTTCTTAACATCTTTCGCAAGTTCTTTTCTGCGGTCCTCTGTCAGTTCCGGGAATACCAGGCGGATAGATGTTCCATCGTTTGTCGGGTTGATTCCGATATCAGATGTAAGAATTGCTTTCTCAATTGCCTTGAGCATGCTCTTCTCCCACGGCTGGATCTGGATCATACGTGCTTCCGGTACAGATACATTCGCTACCTGCTGGATCGGTGTTGGTGTTCCGTAGTAATCAACTGCCAGCTTATCCAGTACATGTGGATTTGCACGCCCTGCACGGATTGTAGCAAGTTCTCCATCCAGATTGTTAATTGTCTTTGTCATCTTATCATCATAGATTTTGTTTTTTTCATTCATGCTGTAATTCCTCCGCTATTCAAAATAGTTTATACAGTAACTTTTGTTCCTGTGAATTTTCCCTGCATTGTATTCACAATACTATTCTCTTCATTAAGTCCGAATACAAGCATCGGCATCTTATTCTCAAGACAGAGAATGGATGCTGTCAGATCAACTGCTGCAAGTTTCTGATTGATCACTTCTTGAATAGAAATTTCATCATACTTCACTGCCGCCGGATTCACCTTCGGATCACTGTCATAGATACCGTCAATTGCCTTTGCAAGAAGCATTGCATCTGCCTCTATCTCGATTGCACGGAGAACTGCACCTGTATCTGTTGAGAAATATGGATGTCCTGTTCCGCCCGCAAAAAAGATCACCTTTCCTTCTTCCAGTGCTGCAACTGCCGCATCCTTTGAGAACAGAGATGTAAATGCTCCGCATACAAAAGGTGTGAATACTTCTGTCTTCATTCCTACATGACGGAAAATATCTGACACATAGATACAGTTCATAACTGTTGCAAGCATACCGATCTGATCTGCTTTTGTACGGTCAATTGTCTCACTTGTTCTTCCTCTCCAGAAGTTTCCTCCTCCTGTTACGATTGCTACCTGCACACCTTCATCTACAAGCTGTTTTACCTGCTTCGCAACTCCGATACAAGTTGCCTCATCAAATCCAGTCTTCTTCTCGCCTGCAAGAGCTTCTCCGCTCAGCTTTAACAATACTCTTTTCATACCGTATAGCTCCTTTAAATTCTATCTTTCAGTGCCTGTTCTGTCTTTTCACACAAACCATAATCCAAAGTATAATGGCACTAACCTAACCTAGAGTATAACATAAGTTTCCACATTTGTCATGACCGAAGCGTGAAATCCTTATTTTTTTCAAAAAAAAGAACCGATTTCTTTCAGGCAATGTTTCTATACGAAAAATCCTGATTGAATCGATTCTTTTCATGATTATTAAATCCGCCTACATAATAAGCATTGAAAACAGCACTGTAATAATTCCACAGATTCCGATTGCAAGACCACTCATTGCACCCTCGATCTCACCAATTTCAATTGCCTTTGATGTTCCGACCGCATGACTACAGGCACCGATTGCAAGTCCTGCCGCAACAGAATCTTTTACATGAAATACTTTAATTAATGTCGGAGCCAGAATACTTCCGAGAATTCCTGTGAAAATAACAGCAACCACTGTAATCGGCACTACTCCGCCCGCCGGTTCTGAAACACTCACTGCAATAGGTGTAGTCACTGACTTAGGGATCAGTGAAACTGTCATGCTCTGATCCAGTCCAAATAATTTACACATTGCATAGACACTTCCCATAGATGCTACTGACCCTGCTGTACATCCAACCACGATTGGAAGCCAATACTTCTTCAGGATATCAATTTTTGTGTAAATCGCAACCGCAAGACATACTGTTGCCGGAGCAAGAAACATATTGATCAAAGCTCCACCCACATCATAACTATCGTAAGGAATATCAAAAATCAAAAGGACTCCTACAATTAATACAATCGCAACAATCAGCGGGTTGCAAATCGGTGTCTTTAATTTATTATGCAGCTTTTCTCCTATCCAGAATGCTACCACACTCAACCCTACTCCAAAATAAGGAGATGTCATTAATTCTTTCATGCTTTCTTTCCTCCTTTTTTCTTCTCCATCAATTTCACTGTCAGTGTAACTGCATACGCTGTCACAGCGAAGGTTACAATCGTGGATACAACACAGATTACAAGAAGCTGAAGCACTGTACTTTTTAAAATGTCAAAATAATTAATAATACTTACACCTGCCGGTACAAAAAAGAATGCCATATTTCCTAATAAGAAATCTGCTTTTTCCTGCACATGCTCAATCTTTAAGAACCCGGTCAGCAGACAGAGCAACAATAAAATCATACCGATCACACTCGCCGGGAAAGAAAACGGCAGATAATGTTCGATCACAAGACTGACCCAGCAAACCCCGAATATCACACCAAACTGTTTTAAAATCTTCATTTGTTTTACCTCTTTTTAATATGTAAGCCTACACGTCAAATTCCAGAAACGATTCTTCCGTCAGTTTCTGTCAATCTCATATCAGGAGAACAGTAACAGAAGAACTCTCTCTACACATGACACGCTTTTTAGATTAGCACTGCACGCACTATCCGTCAATGTAATTATTCATGAAATAAACCTGCAATTTTTCATCTTTTTTTGATATATTTCTTCAAATAATCCAAAAGACATTGACATCTTATTGTATATGTTTTATGATACATATGTTTTCGCACTTTAAACAGCTAAAATTTTACAGCACGAATATTAAGGAGGATGATAAAAATGATTATTGTTTTGAAACCTCATACTTCTGAGGAAAATATACATCGTGTCGAAAATCTTGTAAAAAAGCACGGACTTGACACTCATCTGGTTCAGGGAACCGGAATGACGATCATCGGATGTATCGGAGATACAACACTGATCGATTCAAGACAATTTGAAGTTGACACATGTGTTGACAAAGTTATGCATGTACAGGAGCCTTATAAGCTTGCGAATCGCGCATTTCATCCGGAAGACTCTATTATAGATGTTTCCGGTGTTAAGATCGGCGGTGAACATTTAGGACTGATTGCAGGACCTTGTTCTGTAGAATCCTATGAGCAGGTTCTTGAGATTGCTCAAAAAGCAAAAGCATCCGGAGCAAATCTTCTCCGCGGCGGCGCATTCAAGCCAAGAACAAGTCCTTACGCTTTCCAGGGACTCGGACTTGAGGGACTTGATATTCTCTGTGCAGTCAGAGAAGAAGTCGGACTTCCTATTGTCACAGAACTCATGTCTTCCAAGTATCTGGATGTATTCAATGAGAAAGTTGACCTGATCCAGATTGGTGCCCGCAACATGCAGAACTTTGACCTTCTCAAAGAATTAGGACAGGTTGACCGCCCAATCCTGTTAAAGAGAGGACTGAATGCCACATACGAAGAATGGATCATGTCCGCTGAGTATATCATGGCATCCGGTAATGAAAATGTCATTCTCTGTGAACGTGGTATCCGTACTTTTGAGACTTTTACAAGAAACACTCTGGATCTTCAGTGTATCCCTGTTCTTCGCAGCAAGACACATCTTCCAATTGTTATTGACCCAAGTCATGCCGGCGGAAAATGGTGGCTTGTTGAGCCTATGGCAAAGGCTGCTGTTGCTGCAGGTGCTGACGGACTTATGATCGAAGTTCACAACAATCCGGAAGCTGCCCTTTGTGACGGAGCCCAGTCTTTGAAACCTGAGAAATATGATGTTCTGCTTCAGCAAGTTCGTCAAATTGCCGAAGTAGTCGGTAAAAAATTCTAAGGAGATCGTCATGAAATTAACAGTTGATCTTGGACCGAATTCTTATCCGATCCATATTGAAAATGGAATCCTTGCAAAAACCGGAGAACTTGTAAGCGAAGTGTTCTCCGGGAAAAAAATCATGATCGTTTCAGATGATAATGTTTTCCCTCTCTATGGAGAAATTATCACAAAAGCATTGTCTGACTCAGGGTTTGAATGCCACTCTTTTGTTCTGCCTCACGGCGAACCTACTAAGAGTTTTCAGTCTCTTCCTAAGATCTATGAAGCATTATTAAATGCAAAACTAACACGAAGCGACCTGCTCATCGCACTTGGTGGCGGTGTGATCGGTGATCTTGCCGGATTTGTTGCCAGCAGTTATCTGCGTGGAATCAAATTTGTACAGATTCCAACTTCACTTCTTGCGCAAGTCGATTCTTCCGTTGGTGGAAAAGTTGCTGTAGATCTTCCACAGGGAAAAAATCTTGTTGGTGCATTTTATCACCCAAAGGCAGTCATCATTGACCCGGATGTGCTGAATACATTGCCAGATCATTTCATCAGTGATGGAATGGGCGAAGTGATCAAATATGGATGCATCAAAGACAAAGAGCTTTTTGAGCTTTTATGTAGACATACTTCCTTCGATGATTTAAAGCCGAAGCTGACACAGATTATTGCACGCTGCGTTGATATCAAAAGAATCGTTGTCGAAGCCGATCAGTTTGACCTTGGAGAACGTATCCTTCTGAACTTTGGACACACACTTGCGCACACGATTGAACAGCACTTCAATTATGAGCGCGAAAGCCATGGAGAGGCTGTTGGAATCGGTATGTATCAGATTACAAAGATTGCAGAAGAGAAAGGATTAACCACATCCGGATGCGCAGAACAGATCAAAAAGGCATTGGAGATTTATAAACTTCCGGACAACTCTAATTTACCGATTGATGTACTGACTGATGCAATTTCTTTGGATAAAAAGAACCTGAATAATCACTTGAATGTTGTACTTCTTCATGACATTGGAGACAGCTATGTATATCCAACAGATGTCAGCTTCTTTGACGGTGCCGGTATTGTATAACAGAGAATAAAAAAACAGGATCCATCAGTTTTATCTTTCCTGACAGATCCTGTTTTCTATTTTCTGTTAAATTAATCCATAATGCTTCATGGCATATGCAATTCCATCATTTTCCACTGTCTTTGTAACAAACTCAGCATGTGGATCCAATACTGAATCATGTCTGCCCATCGCAATCGCATGCTCCGCATATTCAAACATCGCCAGACATTACTGCTGTCTCCGAAGACATACGCCCGACTTGCATCCAAGCCATATTTTTCCATAATAAACTGACAGGCGGTTGCTTTGGAAAATCCTTTTTGAATCACTTCATAAGCCTTTCCGCCACGGTCAAGTGCTTCCATGTCATCTCCAAGATATTCACGAAAAGAATCAAAATCACTCTTATCATCTACGTAAACAAACAACTTATCATATTCAAATCTTTCGCTCTCTAAAGACTGTTCGATTCCTATTCCTCTAGATGCAAAATATCTTCTTGTAGATTCTAACCTGTCAAATCGTGATATGTGCCCAGGAAAATAACAATCCTCTTGTCCTTCTGCAATAACACCAAGATTACATTCTTTTGCTTTTCGCAGCAGTTCTATACCTCTCTGCTTCTCAATCGAGCTTTTTAGCAAAACTTCATCATGTTCTGTAAGATATGTCCCACAGCCACACAAATACCCATCAAATTGGAATTTTCTCACCTCTGTCGGAATACTACAGATTGTTCTGCCTGTATTAATAAACAGCAGATGTCCTTCCGCTCGTGCTTTTTCCATTGCCTCAATCGCACTTTGCGGTACCTCTTTTGTCACTTCACTCAACACTGTTCCATCAATATCAAAAAACAAGATTGCTCTTTCCATTTTACTTAATCCTAACTCTTATCTATTCTTAAACATTTCTACTATATCAACCATCTCCTGGGACGGATTGGAGATCACAGCAGTTTGTATAACTTTACACGGTGCATTATTTTTCACTTCATCAACCGCTGCTGTTACTGCTGATACACTGCCACCTACAAAAACAAGTGCATGTCCACCACACTTTGTGTCCTGTGTCACATACTCTACTTCTGCAGTCTTTAACATGCGGTCAACTACGATCACCGCATTGGATTCTCCTTTTACCTCTACCAGGCCATATGCTCCATATTTCTTCATCTTATTTCCCTTTCTTTTCCTTCTCTGATTTTCTCACAAAACAATACTCTTCTCATATGTACAACAGACAATTGAACAAATACCTATTTATTAATTGTCATTGCAATTGCTTTTTCCGTATCCTCAGAAGGTGATGCAATCACCGTATGGGAAACAATCTTCGTCAACGGTCTGGCTACATCCAGTGCTGCTTCCATTGCAGCCTTCACGTCAGAGACACTTCCTCTCATCTTCACGCAGGCTCCTGCCGCAAGACGATTTCTCTCCACGCCCTGAATCTTTACTGCTGCTGCTTTTGCTGCCGCATCAAGTGCTACAAAACAGATACACTCACTTTCCAGTTCAAATACGCCGATTGCCTGGTTTCTGTAATCCTCTGCCATATCTTTCTCCTCTTCTTTCTGCTGTTCTGATCTTCCAACAGTTTTTGCATATCATATAGCTTTATTATAATACACACCTGACACTTAATCAACTATAACAGCAACTAAAATTCATCAAAAAGCAACATGAAGAAGTTGCTTTCTTGTGGTTTTGTTACTATTTTGTAACTTTATAAGCTGATAACAGTCTTAATTCCACATTCATTTAACTTCTTCATGATTCATTACTTTCTTCTATTTTAAAATCTGTCTGTTATTTTGCAGACTCCACATTCACAGCCCAAGGTTCATCTTGCGGAAAACTACAACAAGTACTTTTCCAAGTGCCAGAACGAGAATTGCCGCCGCGATTGCTTCCGGAATACCAGATGCTGTCACAGTTCCCATCACCAGACCGAATACTGCTGTAAGAGCAACTTCTTTTGCCTCGGCATACTGCTGTGCAAACAGGAAATAAATACTTCCCATTACAGTGACAGTATTCACCATTGAACCAACAAATCCCACAATCGGAAGTGCAATAAACTGATTTAGTTTAATCTTTGTAAAAAGTACCCACAGCCATCCTGCTACCACACCGATCAGAATTCTGCATCCAACGGAAATCCAGATTGCCTTCAACGCCCCAGGAATTCCGGTTGTACTTAAAAATGGTGAAAATGCAAAGGATAAGAGTGTCGGAGCCATTGTATTACTAACCAGAGAGCATATACCAAAAATTGCTCCAAGAATTGCTCCTGCACCAGGTCCTAACAGAATTGCTCCGAGGATCACCGGAATATGAACTGTTGTTGCCTTAATGATAGGGAGCTGGATCATACCAAGCGGTGTATTGGCCAGTACGATCACGATCGCTGCCATAAGTGCAACACTAACCATCCAACGAGTGTCATGTTTCTTTGCTTTCATTATTCAATTCCTCCTTGTTATCATTCCCAACTTGCGGGATACAATACAATTACCGGATTAGTATACCATTCCTCTGCCTGCTCAACAAGTATAAAAAGAAATACAATTTCATATATTCTATTAACGATTTTCCGAGGTGAACGAATGAAACTCTCTCTTTCCCGGAAATGTATCCATTTTCCCATACACCCTTTGAAATCAAAAAAATATTGCATTTTATTTCTTATCTTCTCTTATTTTTCAGGTATTGGAGCTGGATTTCTTAAAGAACAGATTTTCGCTTTTTCTAATGAGTCAACTTCGGCTCGCCCCTCTCCTGTCAACCAGAACACCGTGACTTCTATTCCCCGGACGATTTCCTGTGCCCTTCCTGATCTCACACTTTCTTCAGAAAGAAACTGGGGGTTAAGTTTTCAGGAAGAAGGCAAAACTCCTGTTGGAAATGCTTCGATCCAGGAACTTGCATCTATGGATGCTTATTACGCACAGGATACGTCTGAAAAAGTTCTGTATCTTACTTTTGATGCCGGTTACGAAAACGG
The DNA here is from genome assembly GCF_003462585.1 of Ruminococcus sp. OM04-4AA. Taxonomy (NCBI): domain Bacteria; kingdom Bacillati; phylum Bacillota; class Clostridia; order Eubacteriales; family Oscillospiraceae; genus Ruminococcus; species Ruminococcus sp. OM04-4AA. Next base: position 28,220 of record NZ_QTZH01000011.1, read on the forward strand.
AAATACACCTGCCATCCTTGATGCACTGAAAAAACATCAGGTAAAAGCCACTTTTTTTGTTGTCGGAACCTACATTGACTCTGAACCTGAACTGATCCGACAGATAATAAAAGAAGGACACACCGTGGGAAACCATACCTGGCATCACCCCGACATGTCCCATATTTCTTCTATAGAAGATTTCCAAAAAGAACTGGAATATGTAGAAACTGCCTATAAAAACGTAACCGGAAAGAATATGACCAAATACTATCGGCCTCCTCAGGGAAAATACAGTGAAGCTAATCTTCAAATGGCAAAAGAACTTGGTTACAAAAGTTTCTTCTGGAGTCTCGCCTATGTAGACTGGTATCAGGATAACCAGCCATCCAAAGAAGAAGCTTTCTCCAAACTCCTCAGAAGGATTCATCCCGGAGCTATCGTTCTGCTCCACAGCACATCTTCCACTAATGCTGAAATCCTGGATGAACTACTGACCAGATGGGAAGAGATGGGATACCATGTACAGCCCCTTGAAAATATCATTTCCACTTCATCTACCACCGTCCAGCAACACACGTAACTATAAATTTTCAACCGCTGCTTTCTCGATTGCAAGACCCTTAGCATATGTTTCCATAAATTTCTCGTATCCTTCCACATCTTCCGCAACCGGATCCATTCCTGTTCCCACTGCATCATGGAATACTTTGTTCTCAAGATAATCTGTCAGCGATTCCTTGTCCTCTTTCTTAATAAGGTAATCGGCAAGCAGTGCGATTCCCCATGCACCACCTTCACCTGCTGTCTCCATAACATAAACCGGTGTATCGATTGCTCCTGCAAGGATTCTCTGTCCAACACCTTTTGTCTTAAACAATCCGCCATGTCCCATCATTCGATCCAATGCAACATGTTCTTTTTTCAGAAGGATATTCATTCCTGTCTTCAATGCTCCAAGAGAAGTATAAAGATGTACTCTCATAAAGTTTGCAAGATTAAATTTGCTGTCAGGTTTACGAACGAATAACGGTCTTCCTTCGTTAAATCCTGTAATATGCTCTCCTGAGAAATAGTTGTAAGCCAGAAGTCCGCCACAATCGGAATCTCCTTCTAATGCTTTGTTATAAAGTGTTCCAAAAATCTGGTTCATATCTGCTGTCATTCCCATACTCTCTGCAAATTCACGGAACAGGTTCACCCATGCATTCAGATCTGATGTACAGTTATTACAGTGTACCATTGCTACAAGATCTCCGGCCGGAGTTGTTACAAGGTCAATTTCTTCGTAAGGCTTTGTCAAGTCTTTCTCAAGTACTGCCATTGCAAATACACTTGTTCCGGCAGATACATTTCCTGTGCGGACAGCAACGCTGTTTGTTGCAACCATTCCTGTTCCAGCATCTCCTTCCGGAGGACACATTGGAATTTGGGACTGAAGTGTTCCTGTAGGATCAAGCAGTTTTGCGCCTTCTTCTGTCAATACACCTGCGTCTTCTCCGGCAACAAGAACTTCCGGAAGGATTTCACGGATCTTCCATGGGAAATTCTTCTCTGCTGTAAGTTCATCAAACTGATCCATCATCTTCTCATTAAATTTCTTAGTAGCTATGTCGATTGGGAACATTCCTGCTGCATCACCATTTCCGAGCACCTTCTTGCCGGTCAATTTCCAATGGATATATCCTGCAAGTGTTGTAATATAACGAACATCTTTTACATGTTCTTCACCATTTAAGATTGCCTGGTACAGATGAGCAATACTCCAACGCTGCGGAATATGATAAGAGAAGAGCTCTGTCAGTTTTTCAGAAGCTTCTTCTGTGATCGTATTTCTCCAGGTACGGAACGGAACAAGTAATTCATCATTCTCATCAAACGCAAGATATCCATGCATCATTGCGCTGACTCCGAGTGCTGCAAATTTTGTAAGCTTCACATCATATTTTGCTTCTACATCTTTCACAAGATCCTGGTAACATCCCTGAAGACCATTCTGGATTTTCTCCATGCTGTATGTCCAGACATTGTCTACAAGCTGATTCTCCCAGTCATAACTTCCGGATGCGATCGGACTTTTATCCTCATCAATTAAAACTGCTTTGATTCTTGTAGAACCAAACTCAATTCCAAGCACCGCTTTTCCGTCTTCGATTGTTTTCTTAATCTCTTCTTTTCCTCTCATATTTTTGCCCTCCTGTAAAAAATGCGGCGTCTAACTCCTTTTAATAAGTCATCGCCGCATCCGATTCATATAACACATTGCTTCCGTTTTTTCACAGCAGATTTTGCCGCAAAATGTCACGCAACATGTATTTATAACATATGTTTTCTAAGCTCTTCTCCGCTCTTTGCGCTTAAGTATGCAGGTGCAATATCAAATACTGTCTTGCATCCGATCTGTCCTTCGCTTGCCAGTCTGTAAGCTGCTCTTGCATAAGCGATCAGTACAGATGATGTAAATTCCGGATTGGAATCCAGTTTCAGACTATATTCGATCAGGTGCTTATTCTCACCATCCCATCCTGTCTTTCCACTGCGGAGTACAAATCCACCGTGCGGAATTCCGCTGTGGTTTGCTTTCAGTTCTTCTTCACTGATAAAGTGTACTGTTGTATCATAATCTGAGAAGTAGTTCGGCATTGTCTTGATCTCTTCTTCTACCTTTGCCGCATCTGCTCCTTCTTCCAGTACAACGAAACACTCTCTTGTATGTTTCTGTCTTGTTGTAAGTTCCGGATTCTCTCCGTTTCTTACTGCCTCCAGTGCAGCCTCTACCGGAATTGTGTACTGCTTTCCGTCTTTGACACCTTCAACTCTGCGGATTGCATCAGAATGTCCCTGGCTTACACCTTTGCCCCAGAATGTGTAATCATTTCCATCCGGAAGAATCGCATTCGCATACAGTCTGTTCAGTGAGAACATTCCCGGATCCCAGCCTACGGAGATGATTCCTACGTGTCCGCCTTCTTTTGCGGCTGCATCTACATTTGCAAAATGCTCCGGGATTCTTGCATGTGTATCAAAACTATCAATCACATTGAACATCTTTGCGTAAACAGGTGTCTGTTTTGGAAGATCTGTTGCGCTTCCTCCGCAAATTATCATAACGTCAATCTTATCTTTCCAGTCTTCTACATCTGCCACATTACAAACTACTGCAGTCTCTGTCAGAATCTTAACATCCTCAGGATTTCTTCTTGTGAATACTGCCACAAGCTCCATGTCATCATTCTGCTTTACTGCGCACTCAACGCCTCTTCCAAGATTACCATAACCTAAAATACCAATTTTAATACTCATACTTAAACTCCTTTTTGCTCCGCAGATCCGTCTGCTTTGCATTTTCTTAACGGACAGATTTACGGAGACTTTTTTTCTAATTAGATATTATACCTTTTCGTTTTCTTCATTTCAATGATTTTTCGATGAATTTTTAAGTATTGAAGGTTATCCTCTTAATGATTTTTTATTTTCTAAATGCAAGTTCATTCCATCTGAGTTCATTTTTCAGATTACGGATTGTTGTATCTTTATCAATATATACAGCTTCGATTCCCATCATTGCTGCCCAGTCACCCATCTGTTCTGCAGTGATATCATAAGAGAATGCTGTATGATGTGCACCACCGCAAAGAATCCAGGCTTCAGCTCCTGTTGCGAGATCCGGCTCCGGTGTCCAGAAGTTTGTTGCTACCGGAAGTTTCGGCATTGGTTTTTCATTTTTCTTACAATCAACTGTATTGATGATCAGACGGAAACGGTCTCCAAGATCGATCAGTGATGTTGCGATACCTTTTCCTTCTTTTGATGTAAATACAAGTCTTGCAGGATCTTCTCTGTCTCCCATAGAAAGTGGATTTACCTTGATACTGATCGGGCCATCTGCGATAGATGGGCAGATCTCAAGCATATGAGCCTGAAGGATTCCTTCTTTTCCCGGTACAAAATTGTATGTATAGTCTTCCAGCATGGAAGTTCCCTTTGCATCCTTCATACCCTCTGTCATGATCTTCATGATACGAACCATAGCTGCCGTCTTCCAGTCTCCTTCCGCTCCAAATCCATATCCCTTCTGCATCAGACGCTGGATTGCAAGTCCCGGAAGCTGTTTGAGTACACCGAGATCTCCAAAGTGTGTAACGATTGCCTGGTAGTTCTTCTCCTCAAGGAAACGCTCGAATCCAAGCTCGATCTGTGCCTGAACAGCAACATGTTTTCTGAACTCTTCCGGATCTCTTCCTTCAAGAAGGATCTCATATTTGTCATAATACTCTTCTACTAATGTATTTACATCAGCTGCACTTACTGCATCTACAGACTCTGCGATCTCATTTACCGGATAAGCGTCTACTTCCCATCCAAATTTAATCTGTGCCTCTACTTTGTCGCCTTCTGTAACAGCAACATTTCTCATGTTATCTGCGACTCTCATGACACGTACATGGCTGCTTTCAATCACACCAACTGCTGTACGCATCCAGGAAGCGATCTTCTCCTGAACCTTCTCATCTGACCAGTGTCCGACAACAACTTTTCTCTCGATTCCAAGTCTTGTGAAAATGTGTCCGAACTCACGTCCACCATGTGCTGACTGGTTCTCATTCATAAAGTCCATGTCGATCGTATCATAAGGGATCTCCATATTGAACTGTGTGTGAAGATGAAGCAGTGGTTTTCTGAACTCCTGAAGTCCAAGAATCCATGATTTTGCAGGTGAAAATGTATGCATCCATGTGATAACTCCTGCACACTCGTCATCGATATTAGCCTCGTTAAATGTCTTACGAATCAGTTCGTTTGTGATCAGTGTTGGTTTCCATACAACTTCATATGGAAGAACTCCAGACTCATTGAGCTTCTCTACGATGATTTTTGCATGCTCTGCTACATGCGCCAGACATTCATCTCCGTAAAGATCCTGTGAACCTGTGCAAAACCAGAATTTGTACTCTTTCTTCTTTAACATTTTTGTGTCCTCCTTGTAATAAAATGTTTATAGTTATTTTTTATTTATCACTTAATTTGTTACTATGTTATACTTGACAGTTATTATTTTGCTGTATTCTGTCCGTAATAGGCATTCGCACCATGTTTTCTATAGTAATGCTTATCCTGAAGTTCCTGCGGAGCCGGTTTTATCTGCGGATTGATCATCTCACATCTTGCTGCCATCTTTGCAACTTCTTCTGCAACAACTGCATTGTGAACTGCTTCATGTGCATCTTTACCCCATGTAAATACACCATGATTCTTACAAAGAACTGCCGGAACTGCAATATAATCTTTCTTCTTTGCCTCAAATTCATCTGCGATCAGAACTCCTGTGTTCTTCTCATATGCTTCCTCGATCTCTTCTTTCGTCAGATTACGCACGCATGGGATTTCTCCATAGATGTAATCTGCATGTGTTGTTCCGTAACATGGAATATCTCTTCCTGCCTGTGCCCAGCTTGTTGCCCATGCAGAATGTGTATGTACAACACCACCGATTTTTGGAAAACGATTATAAAGAACAACATGTGTCGGTGTATCGGAAGATGGATTATAACGTCCCTCTACTTTATTTCCATTCAAGTCAACAACTACCATATCTTCCGGAGTCAGCTTATCATATTCAACTCCACTTGGTTTAATAACAAAAAGTCCACTCTCTCTGTCGATTCCACTTACATTTCCCCATGTAAATGTAACCAGATCGTATTTTGGAAGCAGCATATTTGCCTCATACACTTCTTTTTTTAACTGTTCTAACATTGTTCTTCTCCTTTCGTCTGCTGTCTACATGACTTCATTATATAATTTCACAGAATTTCGCATCACAAGTTCCGGTGCAAATTCCGCTGAGTACATTTCCATATTTTTATCAATCTTATCTAATATAATCTGTGCTGCACATTTTCCAATCTCATTCGCTGGATTATTCACCGATGTGATCGGTACTTCACAAAATCTTGCAAGACTGGAATTGTCGATTCCAATAACGGAAATCTGATCTGGGACTTTGATTTCCGCACTTTGCAATACCTTGACCAGTTTACTTGCAATCTCATCATTGTAACAGACACAGGCCGTACATCCATCTAAACGTTTCAGGATTCTGTCACTTTCCATCTCCATTTCCCGGATATCTTCCGAATCAACCCATAAAATCTGACGATTTTTAATCTTAAGTGAATGCTCCATGAGTGCCTTTGTGTATCCTGCATATCGCATTCTTCCCTGCCCGTCATCCGCCTTGAAGATTCCGGCGATTCTTGTATGTCCACATTCTAAAAGATGTTTTGTTGCAAGATATCCAGCTTTCTCATCATCCAGACTGACATGCGGAATTGTGAGATTCTCATAGAAACTATTCACAAACACAACCGGTATTCCTGATTTCTGTAATTTCTGATATAAATCTAAATTCGGATTCGGAAGCCCACTTTTTACAGGCTCTGCGATCAAACCATCAATTCTTCTTGTTCTCAAAAATTCTTCCAGATGCATCCGCTCCTTTGCTACAGAATTGTCTGTCATTGCAATCTGAAGGATTCCGCCTGCCTGAGTAACTTTTTTCTCAATTTCCCGAACAATAATTGGGAAAATATAGGTATCGATATACGTCAGCATTACTGCGATTCGTTTTTCTTCATGATCTGCTCTTCTTTCTGTATTTCCAAGAAGCATTCCCGCATCTTCACATATATAAGAGCCACTTCCGCGTCTGCTCTCCACAATATTCTCTTTTACTAATTCTTCCAATGCCCGTCGTACCGTCTGACGACTGACCTGGAATTGTTCGGATAATTCCTGTTCTGAAGGAAGTTTCTCCCCGGAAACCTTTCTTCCCGACCTGACTTCCTCCTGAATCCAGGTTACGATTTTTTCAAATTTTTTCATTCGCTTATGACCTCTCTATACGATCGACCATCATTACCATCATACGACACTCTGATTTTTATCGATCTGATCAGTACATTCTCGTTATGCACTTAATATACAATAATACATGTTACAATACAATTCGCAGGATACCCAATCTTTTTCACTTGAAAATGTATATAAATTCAAAGTTGTATTGTTTTTGTTCCTGTTTTTCAATACAAATTATTATGATATGAAACCTTAGTTAAATTTTTCCGTCTCTTCCTCTTGCATGTCTCGGGATTTTGGCATATTCATGCCAAAACATCTCGCGGGATAGTGATGTGTGAACAGCAACGATACATTCTCTGAAATATTATATTTTCAAAAAATGTCTTGAAATTTATGTAATTTCAGTTCATAATAACAACAGACAACAAATTAATATTGTCAAAGGGGAGCTGGTCAGAACCGGCTGAGAGGAGACGTGTTACCGTTTCGACCCATTTAAACCTGATTTGGATAATGCCAACGGAGGGAATTGATACCATGTAATGATTGAGATGCCCTTGCATCTCTTTTTACTTCGGACAGCTGGTAGGATCTTCACTCAGGTGAGGATCCTTTTTTTACATTTGAAAGGAGACTCAAGTTATGAAACAGACAACAAACACAAAAAAACTGGCACTTGCAGGTGTTCTCACCGCTCTTGCCATCGTTGGAAGCTTTTTAAGCTTTCCTGTAGCCGGAAGTAAATGTGCACCGGTTCAACATATGGTAAATATCTTTGCAGCCGTACTTCTTGGTCCCGGCTGGGGCGTTGGAATTGCATTCTGTGCAAGCCTTCTGCGCAATATACTTGGAATCGGAAGTCTGATGGCTTTCCCGGGTAGTATGATCGGAGCTCTCTGCTGTGGACTTGTTTACAAGAAATGTAAGAATTTAAGCCTTACTTGTCTTGCAGAAGCACTTGGAACAGGTATTCTCGGAGGAATTGCTGCTTATCCGGTTGCTTTATTCCTTATGGGAGCAGCACCGGCAGGATTATTTATCTATGTGATCCCATTCCTGATCTCAACAGTAGCCGGAAGTATCCTGGCATTCCTGCTGATTTCAGTATTCCAGAAAAGTGGAGTAATGGCACAGCTTTTTCCGACTTCTTAATCCGTAACTGCAAAATTTCCGAACAGTTACATGCGATACATTGGGGACACCACCTTGTACCGCACAAGAAAATGCAGAATCAATCTGTAATCACCGGAGTATTATGTTAACAACTCCTTTATCTTGTAGTTATTAACATTTCTCCGTGAAAGCGTCAGCATAATCTTATATTCGCTGGTAGTGTAGCTAAACAGTTACCATTCCTTTCTGCATCTATTCATATGCATGGAACCGTAGCTTTTCTCGTGTACGCTGTCCGTGTTTTGCTGACGTCAAAATTATATAATTCACATATACGAATGGAGGCAAAACAACATGAGAAACTACACAACCCAGATGGATGCAGCTCGTAAGGGGATTCTCACCCCGGAAATCAAAACAGTTGCTGAAAAAGAGCATATGGACACTGACAAACTGATGAAGCTTGTCGCTGAAGGAAAGGTCGCAATCTGTGCCAATAAAAATCACAAGTCCCTGAACCCGGAAGGTGTCGGAAGCATGCTCCGCACAAAGATCAATGTCAATCTCGGAGTTTCCCGTGACTGCAAGGATTATGATATTGAAATGCAGAAGGTAATGAGCGCAGTAGAACTTGGAGCCGAATCTATCATGGATCTTTCCAGCCATGGAGATACACAGCCGTTCCGTCGCAAACTGACTTCTGAATGTCCTGCTATGATCGGTACAGTTCCTGTATACGACAGTGTCATTCATTATCAGAGAGACCTTGCTACTCTGACTGCACAGGATTTCCTTGATGTAATCCGTATGCATGCAGAAGACGGTGTTGACTTCGTTACACTTCACTGCGGAATCACAAGAAAAACAATTGAGCAGATCAAAAAGCATAAACGTAAAATGAACATTGTAAGCCGTGGTGGAAGCCTTGTATTCGCATGGATGAGCATGACAGGAGAAGAGAATCCATTCTACGAGTACTATGATGAGATTCTTGATATCTGCGAAGAATATGACGTGACAATCTCACTTGGTGATGCGTGCCGTCCTGGATGTCTGGCTGACGCTACAGACGTATGCCAGATTGAAGAGCTTGTGCGTCTCGGTGAGCTGACAAAACGTGCCTGGGATCATAATGTTCAGGTTATGGTTGAAGGACCTGGACATGTACCGCTTGATCAGGTTGCAGCTAACATGAAAGTACAGCAGACCATCTGTATGGGAGCTCCTTTCTATGTACTTGGACCTATCGTTACAGATATCGCGCCTGGATATGACCATATTACTTCCGCGATCGGTGGAGCTGTTGCAGCAATGAACGGTGCTTCCTTCCTCTGCTATGTAACACCAGCTGAACACCTTGCTCTTCCAAATGTTGAAGATACAAAACAGGGAATCATTGCTTCTAAAATTGCAGCTCATGCTGCTGATATTGCCAAGGGAATTCCTGGTGCAAGAGATATCGATGATAAGATGGCAGATGCCCGCCGTGTTCTTGACTGGGATGCACAGTTTGAATGTGCTCTGGATCCAGAAACTGCAAAAGCAATCCGCGACAGCAGAAAACCGGAGGATGACCACAGCGATACTTGTAGTATGTGTGGAAAATTCTGTGCAGTAAGAAGCATGAATAAGGCACTGGCTGGGGAATATATTGATATTCTGTAAGTATCCGAAATACGTATAGCATTTGGGGAGATTAATTCCAAACAATTATAACTATGAGAAACACGCTCCGTGAGTTTCTCAAGTTATCGCGACAGTCACCAAGGTCTCGTGCAAGCACGGACTTTGGCTCGTTGTTCGCGTAAATTAAGGGAAAGCGGTTAAAGAATCGCTTTCCCTTTTTATTTCCAATATGTTTCCAGATATTTCTCTGCATCTTCCTTTGAAAGCTCATATTCTCTCTGAATATTATTAAGAGTATCCTCCTTTGAAACATTTAAATTCCGACATGTTCTAATAACTGCTGCTATTCCACGCTCTACACCTTGCCGAATTCCATCTTTCACTCCATCATCATACATTTCCTGTATTGCCTTACACATATCAACCATCTCCTCCTTATGTTCCGCTTCACCTGGTATTTGTTTCATGTTTAGAAAAGCTTTCATTGCCTGACTCGTTTCATAGTCAACGTTCTGAAAGAACTTTTTATTCTCGTTAATGTAATCTGTTAATTCTTCCTTACTATCCCTATATCTTAGCATAGTTAGTATCACTTGTAAATCATCCGAAAATTTTTCAACATCTTCCACTCGTTCTGCATCTACAAGATTGATCTTATAATTCGGAAGATATTTCTCCAAAATTTCTTTCTCTTCTTTCGTTCCTTCCAACTGAAACATATCATATAAGTCAACAGGTCCATCCCACGGCTCTGAACCATAGTAAAAGACTAATGAAATAATCGGTATCAATCGATCCTTTTTTCGAAATCGCGACAGATATTCTCCTGCAGTAAGATGCTCTAACGGCTGTCCTGCTTTTTTGTTCTGCTTTCGTCGGTCATTAAAGTTTTTCCAATTATTCCGAATTTGTGTTTCGTAATCCATTCCATCGTAAAGCATCACCTTGTGCGGCATCGCATAATGAACCTTACCCTGTGATTCATTCGCAAGTAGCACAAGCGTAGCCTGATTTCTCCATTTCATAATAATATCGCGGTATCTTTTCATGTTCTTTGTTTTCCCGGCCCGATTTTTCACACTGACAGATGAAACAGAATTCACTTCTACCAAATCCTCCGGCAATATCACCTGCCTTCCACCATAAATCACACCATTAAATAAATTTGCAAATCTTTTCTTCTCACTTAGCCAGATATTCACATTAACATCTGCTTTTCCCATAGACTCTTCCTCCTGGTTTTTTATTCTTTTGTTATTTTGTAACTTATCAAAATGGAATCTCCTGCTGATGCAGCCTTGAATATGAGATAAAGTTATCCTTTCGATAACACATTCAGACAAATGAAATATAGAAAATATATGTCTGAGATTTCGATGTGAATTAACTATAACAAAATCATTCGAAGGTGTCAATTAGAAAAACAGTTACAACAATTTTTAAAAAGCTATCGATTACAACACATTTCATCTTAATTGTTGTAATCGATAGCTTTTTATATTTCCTTCTTATTCCGGATTCACAATCTTCCCGGCAACTGCACATGTTGCTGCTGTTCTCGGGCTTGCAAGATAAATCTCTACTTTAGATGTTCCCATACGTCCAAGGAAGTTTCTGTTATTCGTTGCTACAACTCGTTCTCCATCAGAAAGGATTCCTCCTGTTCTTCCGCAGCACAGTCCGCAACCCGGATGTGTGATGATTGCACCTGCTTCTGCCAGAATGTCCAGCGTCCCGTCTGCCAGTGCCTGTCTGTAGATCTTGCGGCTTGCCGGTGTAACGATCAACTTCACAAAGTCTGCAACTTTCTTCCCTTTGAGTACTTCTGCTGCAGCTCTAAGGTCTTCCAGACGACCGTTTGTACAGGATCCGATAAATACCTGGTCAATCTCTGTTCCTTCCAGTTCACTAACATTTCTGATCTTATCAACCTGGGACGGACATGCCATAACCGGAACAAAATCCTCTGCCTTATATGTCATAGTTTTCATATAGACAGCATCTTCATCTCCAACAAGGCTTTTCTGGTAGTCGTTGAGTTCAATCTCACAATATTCTGCCGTCTTCTCATCCGGTGTGAAAAGAGCACATTTTGCTCCTGCCTCGATTGCCATATTCGCCATTGTCATACGGCTTGCAACTGACATATTCTCAATCGTGCTTCCCGAGAATTCCAGTGCTCTGTAAGTTGCTCCATCCGCACGGAGATCTCCGATCAGTCGAAGAATGATATCCTTGGACATTACATTTTCCGGAAGTTCTCCATCAATCACAACTTTAATTGTCTCCGGAACTTTGATCCACATTGTACCGGTTCCGAGAATACTTGCCATTTCTGTGTAACCGATTCCAGATGAAAATGCGCCGACACAACCATAAGTTGTCGTATGGCTGTCTGTTCCGAATGCGATATCTCCAGGTTTCACATATCCGGCTTCTGTCATCAACTGGTGACAGATTCCATCGCTTCTATGTACGTGAGTCAGTCCATATTTTTCTACAAATTCATCTCCTTTGTGGAAATGTCTTGTGTCATCCTGCTGGCTTGCCGGAACCAGGTGGTCATAAATCAAAACCACTTTATCCGGATCATGAAGTTTTGTAAATCCCATCTCTTCAAATTTATCTGCTACAAAAGGAATGAAAATATCATGGATCATGCATCTGTCAACATTAACTGTCACGATATCTCCCGGCTTTACTGCCTTTCCTGTATTATGTCTGATAATCTTTTCAATAATCGTCTCGCCCATCATGCTCTCCTTTCTGCTCAATCCTCAAGTCCATTCAGCTTGCGCATAGCTTTTACAAGTCCGCCTGCCTGAATGATGCTCATCAGATTCTCCGGCAGAGAAGCGATCGGATATTCTTTGCCATTATAGTCTACATGCTGATTCATCACGACATCAATTGTGTCGCCTTCTTTCATATCATCATACAGATCCGGCTGCTCAATCAAAAGCAGACCATTGTTGATTGAATTGCGGAAAAAGATTCTTGCAAATGATTTTGCGATCACACACTGGATTCCAAGTGCTTTGATGATCTCCGGTGCCTGCTCTCTAGAAGATCCACATCCAAAGTTCTTTCCTGCAACGATGATATCACCTTTCTGGATCTGTCCTGCCAGCTCCGGACGAAGCGGACTGAATCCATACTGTTTCATATCGTCAATTGTTTTCAGTGCAAGATACTCTGTCGGGATGATGATATCCGTATCGATATCATCTCCGAGTACCCACACCTTTCCTGTAAATTTATCCATAGTTCACCTCAAAATATATAAGTTCTTCTCTGTGTAAGTTACCTCTTGTTCCTTTCATCTTACAGATCAGATGCAAGTGCGATCTCACCCTTAATTGCTGATGCAGTAACTGTTGCTGCGGATCCAAGATATACTTTTGAACTTGGGTGTCCTGCACGACCCTTGAAATTACGTGTTCCTGTACTGATCAGAACTTCATTTTCACCAATAACTCCCTGGCAGCTTCCCCAGCAGACGCTGCAATTCGGATTCATTACAATTGCACCTGCCTCCATGAAAATGTCAAGAAGTCCTTCCTTAAGAGCCTGACGGTAAATTGTCTGGCTTGCCGGAACAACAAGGAAACGGACCTTATCTGCAACCTTCTTTCCTTTGATAACTTCTGCTCCGACACGAAGATCTTCAATACGCCCATTATTACAGGAACCCAAAAATGCTTCATCAATCTTAATTCCACGCACTTCCTTTGCCGGACTTAAATTATCTACAAAATCAGGTTTTGCCACAACTGGTTCCACGTTAGAAAGATCGATTGTATACTCTCTGATATAATGTGCATCCGGATCACTGTGGAATACAGCTTTCGGCTCACGGCCATGCTCTTTCAGGTATTCCATTGCTTTTTCATCTGCCTCGAAGATACCTGTCTTGGCTCCGGCTTCTACTGCCATATTGCAAAGTGAGATACGATCACTGATGCTCAGTGTCTTTGCCCCTTCTCCGGTGAACTCCATTACCTGATAGTTACATCCGTTCGCACCGACCTGACCGATAATTGTCAGAATCAGGTCTCTTGCATAAACACCTTCCGGAAGTTCTCCGATCAGATTGAATTTCACTGATTCCGGAACAAGTACCCAGGACTGTCCTGTCACCATTCCATAAAGAAAGTCTGTACATCCGACACCTGTACCGAACGCTCCGAGTGCTCCGTAGGAACAAGTATGGCTGTCAGCTCCGAAGATCAGTTCTCCCGGACGGACATAGTTCTCCATCATAACCTGATGACAGACACCCTTTCCTTCCCAGAAGTCAATTCCGTTCTCTTTTGCAAAATCTCTCATCTTCTTCTGAGATGCCGCTGTCTTCGGACTATCAGATGGCACATTATGATCCACAATGAATACCAGTTTCTTCGGATCTGCAATACGAGGATTCTTTAATTTGTTATTATACATATCCACAGTAAGGTGTGTCGTTCCATCATTACTCATCATTCTGTCCAATGTTACTGTATGGATGTCTCCCGGTTTTACGCTGTCCACACCGGCGGCAGCAGCGATGATCTTCTCTGCGATTGTCATTCCCATAGTTCTAGTCCTCCTTATTCAGTGAAGCGATCAGTCCACCCTGATTCAGAATATTCTGCATATACTCCGGCAGCTTTGTACAAGAATAAGTCTTTCCATTCGCCTCAGCTGTTCCGTCAGACATGCGAAGTTCCATTGTATCACCTGTCTTCACCTCATCCGGAAGCTCCTTACAGACAATCACCGGAAGTCCGATATTAATCGCATTTCTATAGAAGATTCTTGCAAATGATTTCGCAATGACAGCCTGTACTCCAAGTGCTTTGAGCACACCTGGTGCCTGCTCTCTGGAAGAACCACACCCAAAGTTCTCTCCTCCGACTACGAAATCTCCCGGTTTTACTTTCTTTGCGAAATCCGGATCCAATGATTCAAATGTATGACTCTTCATCTCATCTAAGTTCGGCAGAAGCAGATACTGGGATGCGATGATCTGATCTGTATCAAGATCATTATGAAATTTAAAAATTGTACCTTTTTCCATAATAATAATGTCCTTTCTGTTGTCCTGTGGATAAATTGTATCAATTTAACGTGATGAAGTCCATGAACTTTTTTAACAAATCTTCATCTTATTTTGCATTGATTTTCTATATTGTTTGGAATTCATTATACACTATCTTCAGAGTTCAATCATTACAAATCATACAATTATTTTCCGTTTGTCTCATTATTCCAACCATCTGGTTACCCAATTCCATGTAAAATCATTAAAAGTGCAAAAAACGAGACAAACCTGTTCACACTATTTGCAGGAGGGATTAGAACTATGCCAAAACGAACACCTATTACCGGAGAGAAGAATCTGATCAGCAAAAGGCTCATTGAACTTCGTCGGCAACGCCATATGTCACAGAGACTTTTAGCTTACAAACTCCAATTGCGCGGATATGATATGGACAAAAATGTAATTACAAGAATAGAAACAAACAAACGTTACGTTACAGACATAGAATTGAAAGCTCTAACTGAGATCTTCGACGTTTCTTATGAATATCTCATTGAGGGAAAAGACATCCTTGAACCTTAACGGATGATAGAAACGGAGGTGAAACTATGGCAAATATTCAACTTGCGGATAATCTACGGCGTTTGAGAAAGCAATATAACTACACACAGGCTCAGATCGGCGAAAAGCTGCATATCACTCATCAGGCTTATTCAAATTATGAAACCGGCGTACGTGAACCAAACCTTCAACTTCTTGCTGAACTATCCTGGATCTATCACACCTCTGTCGACTCGCTTATCACTCAGTACTGCAATGCAAAGAATCCATCATCAGTTGAAGTAAAAAACTATTTCTGTATTAAAATTGAAAATAGTGAAAACGACATTCTTCTTACAAAAAATGAAGTGAATTTTCTTTTGAAATACCGTTCTGCTGGTGAAGCTGACCGTAAACTCGCACATGAAGCTTTAGATTTTACTGAACATTGATTTCTATTTCAAAAAGAACTGAACCCATTGACATTAATCATCTGGGTTCAGTTCTTTTTTATCTCTACTTTCTTCTATGCTGATATTGCATTTCCTGTATACAGCTGATAATACTTACCTTTCTCTTCAATCAACTGGTCGTGTGTACCTCTCTCGATGATTCTTCCCTGTTCCAAAACCATGATACAATCGGAATTACGTACCGTTGACAATCGGTGGGCAATCACGAATGTCGTACGGCCATGCATCAGCCGGTCCATACTTTCCTGGATAATACGCTCTGTGCGAGTATCAATTGAACTCGTTGCCTCATCCAGAATCAATACCGGTGGGTCTGCTACTGCCGCACGGGCAATCGCAAGAAGCTGTCGCTGTCCCTGACTTAAGTTTGCTCCATCTCCGGTGATCACCGTGTCATACCCTTCCGGAAGTCTGCGGATAAATCCATCTGCATTCGCCAGTTTTGCTGCCGCAACAATTTCTTCATCTGTTGCATCCAGCTTTCCAAAACGAATATTGTCTTTCACTGTACCAGTAAACAAATGTGTATCCTGCAATACGATTCCAAGAGAATGTCGAAGGTCTGCTTTCTTGATCTTGTTAATATTAATTCCGTCATAGCGGATCTTACCATCCTGAATATCGTAGAATCGATTGATCAGATTTGTAATTGTCGTCTTACCGGCTCCTGTTGAACCTACGAAAGCAATCTTCTGCCCCGGTTCTGCATATAGTTTCACATCATGAAGAACGATTTTGTCATCATTGTATCCGAAATCTACTCCGTCAAATACAACATTTCCTTTTAGCTCAACATAATCAACAGAACCGTCTGCCTGATGTGTATGTTTCCATGCCCATCGGCCAGTACGTTTCTCACTTTCTGTCAGTTTTCCATTCTCTTCTTTTGCATTAACTAATGTAACATAACCTTCATCCACTTCCACTTTTTCATCCAGAAGTGTAAAGATACGCTCCGCACCTGCAAGTGCCATAACAATCGCATTCAGCTGCTGGCTCACCTGGTTGATCGGCATACTGAAGCTTTTATTAAATGTAAGGAAACTTGCCAGACCGCCCAATGTAAATCCACCGACATGGTTAAGAGCAAGTGCACCTCCAACGATCGCACACATTACATAACTGATATTTCCAATCTGCGCATTCATAGGGCCGAGGAAGTTCGCATAAGTATTTGCACGGTCTGCGCTCACAAACAGGTCCTCATTCAACTTTTGAATTCTGTCTTACTTTCTTCTTCATGACAGAATACCTTCACAACCTTCTGGCCGTTCATCATTTCTTCAATATATCCGTTGACCTTACCAAGATTCTTCTGCTGCTCAAGGAAATATTTTCCACTCTGTCCGGCAGCTTTCTTTGTCCCCCAGATCATGATCGCAACCATAACCATCGTCACTGCTGTCAGTGGAATATTCAAGATCAGCATACTGATAAATACACTGACAATTGTGAATCCACTGTTGATAATCTGCGGAATACTCTGGCTCACCATCTGTCTGAGTGTATCAATGTCATTCGTGTAGATTGACATAATATCGCCATGTGCATGTGTGTCGAAATATTTGATTGGAAGTTTCTCCATGTGACTGAACAGATCATTTCTCATGTTCATCATCATTCCCTGTGTCACATTGATCATAATTCGGTTGTAAGCATACGTTGCCACGATTCCGACTCCATAAAAGCAGGCAACTTTTCCGATTGCATGTGCAAGTGGTGTAAAGTTCAGTGTATCACCGGACAACAAGAACGGTGTAATATATTTATCAATCAAATCTCTTGTGAACATCGTTCCCTGAACATTTGCAATAACTCCTACAAAAATAAGGATGAATACTATAATGCAATGAAATTTATAATCCCGGAAAATATAATCCATCAGACGTTTCAGTAATTTCCCAGGATTTTCCACTCTATTCTTTGGTTTTCCCATTGGTCCGCGCATTATGCTTCACCTCCATTTTCATCAAAATCTCCGCCTCCCTGTGTCTGAGACTCATATACCTCGCGATAAATCTCATCTGACACAAGCAGTTCATCATGTGTTCCGAATCCATGAATCTTTCCTTCATCCATCACAATAATACGGTCTGCATCCTGAACACTGGATACACGCTGTGCAATGATCAGCTTTGTTGTATCTGGAATTTCTTCACGGAATGCACGTCGGATCTTCGCATCTGTTGCAGTATCAACAGCACTTGTACTGTCATCAAGAATCAGGATCTTCGGCTTCTTTAGCAATGCTCTTGCAATACAGAGTCTCTGCTTCTGACCACCGGACACATTGTTTCCGCCCTGTTCAATATGCGTATTATATTTATCCGGGAAGCGCTCGATAAATTCATCTGCACAGGCCAGTTTACATGCCTGGATACACTCTTCATCTGTCGCTTCTTTATCTCCCCAACGGAGATTGTCTAAAATACTTCCTGTAAATAAGACATTTTTCTGAAGCACTACAGACACCTGATTACGAAGCACCTCAAGATCATATTCTTTTACATTTTTTCCACCAACCAGAATCTCTCCGTCCGTCACATCATACAGACGACTGATCAGATTGACCAGACTTGTCTTTGCACTTCCGGTTCCTCCGATAATTCCAATCGTTTCTCCGGAATGAATTTCCAGATTGATGTCTTTGAGTACCTTCTCTGCACTGTCTTTCTTATAAGAAAAGTCTACATTTTTAAATGTGATGCTTCCATCTGCGACTTCGTATACCGGATTCTCCGGATTGTGAATATCTGTTCTCTCTTCCAGCACTTCCGCGATACGACGCATACTTGCCATACTCATGGAAATCATAACGAAAACCATCGAAAGCATCATCAGACTCATAAGAATATTCATACAATAAGCAAGAAGACTCATCAGTTCCCCGGTTGTAAGAGAATCCACAACAATCATCTTCGCACCGAACCAGCTGATCAAAATGATACAGGTGTAAACTGTAAACATCATGATTGGCGCATTCCAGATAACATTCTTCTCTGCTTTTACAAAAATATCATAAATATTCTTACTTGCACGTTTGAATTTGCTTGTCTCCTCGTCCTCTCGTACATACGCTTTGACAACACGGATTGCAGATACATTTTCCTGAACAGACTCATTCAATGCGTCATATTTTGGAAACGCCTGCTGAAAATATGCAGTTGCATGGCGGATAATAAAAAACAAAATAATTCCAAGAATCAAGACTGCCACAAGATAAATACTTGCCAGCCTTGCATTGATCGCAAATGCCATCACCATCGCACAGACCATACTTGCCGGTGCTCTCATCATCATGCGTAACATCATCTGATACGCATTCTGCACATTTGTTACATCTGTTGTCAGACGCGTTACCAGTCCTGCTGTACTGAAATGATCAATATTTGCAAACGAATATGTCTGAATCCGATCAAACATTGCATTTCTCAAATTCTTTGCGAAGCCTGTAGAAGCCTTTGCTCCATAACGTCCTCCTGCCATTCCGGCAAGAAGACCCAAAAATGCTGCTACGATCATGATTCCACCCACTTTGTAAATGTGATAGATATCACCCGTATTAACTCCTTTATCAATAATCGATGCCATTAAAAATGGGATCAATGTCTCAAATAGAACTTCAAGAATCATGAAAATCGGTGTCGCGATCGATGCTGCCTTATACTCTTTTACTTCTTTTAATAAAGTACGAATCATGAATTCTCTCCTCTCATTTTTCTTAGATTGAGATGGACCTTATGAGTCACTCTCAAAAATGCCTGTAATTCTTCTTCGGTAATTCCTTCTTCCAGTTCTGCGTCCATTCGCTTGAAAATCTCTCCAAGCTTTTCGTGGCTTTCGCGTCCTGCCTCTGTCAGCATAACCTTTTTCAGCCTTGCATCACTCGCGACCGAAGCACGATAGACAAGTCCTTTCTTCTCTAAAGCCTGAATGATATTCGTTACTCCCGAACGGCAGATTCCGAAATACTTCTCTATGTCTTTCTGATAAATCTCTGCATCCTGATGTTCATAGAGATAACGCAAAATCCATCCATGCATAAGGGTTCCTTCATCCAACCCTTCCGCTTTTACTCTCGCCTCAAGTAATTTTGAAATGGAACGATCCATTTTATGTACCTGTGGAGCGATATGAAAATGTTCTTCACACAAAATTGTAATCCTCCTTTCCATCTTCACATGCAGGAACTGTTTGTTAATGAACTGTTCATCAATGAACAGTTCCTGCGTAAACAAGTTTATCACATTGGTTTTTAATGTCAATAGAAAATATTGAGTTGTCTTCTATTTTTATTTTGCAAAAGAAAAGCTCACAGCTGATCGTCTACAACCAGCTGTGAGCTTTTTTACTCTAAGTTTCATAATATAAATCTATGTTCACATTCTATCTCTCAGCACATGATACAACTCTGCCTCTGTATAATACTGATAAGGATTTACATAAAGAAAAGTTAAGATTCCAAACGTACATGCTCCCAGCAAATGCCATCCGATAAAGGAAAGATCCAACACGAATGCATCCCATTTATTCCCCATCATTAATCGTTTGCTCTCCGCAAAAATCTCCTGTCTGCTCATCTCTGGATGATCGAGCAGAAGATACGGTACCATCGCATATTCATATCCTTTGATCACACCTGGAACAATAAATAATAGTGACCACAATGCAAGATAAATTGTTTTCAAAAACATCGTCATACGAATTGTCTTATTGCAATCTCTTACCATGCGGAAAATATCTTTCACATCCTGTCTTCCGTCTCTTCCATTTTTGAAAAATTTACAACAGCCGACAGTCATTGGATTCCATAGGAAATAGGCAATAGCCAGATATACAATAAATGAAATTACAACCACAACTGCTACAGTTGCTACAATCCCCAACATTAGAATCGGATGAAAACCTTGTATCGAAGTTTCCACCTCACTATTCTTATTCTTTATTGCATTATAAGAATACGTAAATCCATTTCCCAAA
The DNA here is from genome assembly GCF_003462585.1 of Ruminococcus sp. OM04-4AA. NCBI lineage: Bacteria > Bacillati > Bacillota > Clostridia > Eubacteriales > Oscillospiraceae > Ruminococcus > Ruminococcus sp. OM04-4AA. Next base: position 48,815 of record NZ_QTZH01000011.1, read on the forward strand.
AGAAACGTATAAATCAATGCCGCAAGAACAGAATACCAATAATTCTGTTTCAACAGGAATTTCGCTCTTCCTTTTAATTCACTTCTCGTCCACAACATAAAAAATCCCTCCTGATGTCATTCTGTTGATTGAACTAATTGCTACATAATCATTATAGCATATTCCATCTTCCAGAAATACCTCAAGAGGGATATTTTTCTTAATCTTTCGATATCTACATACCTTCCGGATACTCTACTCCTTCCGGTAGTGGATCCCAGTCATTCAATCCCAATGACTGTTTATATCTGGCACGATCCAATGTCAGTATTTCCACAGGCTCATTCAGATAATCCATGAGTTCTTTAATTCCTTCACGTGTCTTATTATTTACTTCGAAAATGCGTTCACATCCGGCATTCTTCATCCAAAGTCTCACCATATCAACATTCGCATAAGGTGAATCTACTTTCGTAATAACTCCGATCAACGGGCGTTGAATAAAGCATCTGCTCCCAGGTCCGAACAGATTGAACGGTTCGTCCGCAGCCTGCACCATAGCGATCACGTCTGCTTCAAATGAAAAACAGGCAAGTCCAACACTAAAATGCTTAGACTCTGCATACTCTCCCGGAGAGTCGATCGTGTCATCTTCTGTATTCGTATACTGTGTCTTCACATAATGCAGTTCTTCTCCCTTAAGAGCCTGCGTCAGTGAAGTCTTCCCCGCTTCACTTCTCCCCATTAAAAATATCTTTTTCATTCTGTTACGCCTCTGTTTTCTTAACTTCTATGAACCTCGCACACTGCAAAGCCAAGTCTTTCATCAAAAAATCGAACTACATCCTCCACAGCTGTCTGCACCTGTGTCAATCCGCCAGTCAGAATCAGTGTTCCGCAGAATCTATCCATAAAACCGATCTCGACATCTGCACTCTTGAATGCTACATCTGCAGCAACTACAACTGCTTCCCACGGTGTAAAACGCAGAAGTCCGATAGACTCTCCTGTGTGATTCTCACCTTCATGAGTTCCAATATGTAATCCTAGATTCTGGTAAATAACCTCATCTGATCTGCTAATAATATGCGCCATGCAGACTTCCTTCCCCGGCACGCGCACACGAGTCATACGAAGCTTCTTTCCTTTCAGATTCTCATAGTCATCATGAAACAGACGCTCCATAAGCTCTTCTCTCGTTATACGTTCCCGTTTCATAAGTGCACTTCCTATCGTTTTGTAATATCACAGACTACATAACCAAGAGAATCTCTGAAATAATCCACAACTTCTGTCAATGCAGATGTAACATCAGAAATCTCTCCTGTAATGATCAATGTTCCTGTAAAGCGGTCTGCGAATCCAAGATAAACATTACCGCTTTTCACTGCAATATCAGATGCGATAACTGCTGACTCTGGTGGAGTCATATTCATAATTCCAATTGCAGAAGAACGATAATCCAGATGTGGATTCAATCCAAGTTTCTGATAAATAATCGGAGCCGGACCTCCCATTACATGTGCAAATGTAATCTCCTTACCTGCAACTGTTTCCTGTACAATTCTAATCTGTTCTCCGTGATCATTCGCCATCTGTCAGTTCCTCTCTTTCACATAGATTCTGTAATTCTCATTCATACAATCCTGTATGTTAATCCACTAACATTCTCTGTTCACAGCCAGTCTCGTTACTGTTCACACGATGTGACCAGCAACCCAGTCTCAGCCATAAACTCTCTTACTATAAATAATACTATCTATATGCCTTTCTGTCAAGGAGATTCCAATAAATCTCAACACACTTCAATCAAGAATCAACAAAATCCAACTGTTTCATTTGCGAAAACAACAGAAACGCAAGCTTTTTATTTTCATACATAAGTAAAAAGAAAAGTTTTTCACCTGCAATACACCAGCTCACTTTGTGTAATTTCTGCAAATGAAAAACTTCCCTTTATTTTAACTATTAACTTCTAGCAATTCATACTTCTTCCGCAATCTCTCTCGCTACGAATACACCACTTGCTGATGCGTGGGACAACGAATGTGTCACTCCACTTCCGTCTCCGATCACATACAGGCCCTTGTGTTTTGTTTCAAGATGTTCATCCAGTTTCACTTCCATATTGTAGAACTTAACTTCTACACCGTAGAGCAGTGTATCATCATTTGCTGTTCCAGGTGCGATCTTATCCAAAGCGTAGATCATCTCAATGATTCCATCAAGAATACGTTTCGGCAATACAAGACTTAAGTCTCCCGGTTCTGCGGAAAGTGTCGGTGTCAGAAAACTCTCTGCAATACGTGCCGGTGTACTTCTTCTTCCTCGAATCAGATCACCAAAACGCTGTACAAGAACACCACCGCCAAGCATATTAGACAGGCGCGCAATACTTTCACCATATCCGTTACTGTCTTTGAACGGCTCTGAGAAATGTTTCTCAACAAGAAGCGCAAAGTTTGTATTCTCTGTCTGCTTTGCCGGATCTTCATAGCTATGTCCGTTTACTGTAACGATTCCGTTTGTATTCTCATTTACAACGATTCCATTCGGATTCATACAGAATGTTCTGACTTTATCTTCAAACTTCTCTGTTCTGTAGACAATCTTACTTTCATACAGTTCATCTGTAAGATGTGAGAAAATAACTGCCGGAAGTTCCACACGGACTCCGATATCTACACGGTTGGATTTTGTTGTGATGTCAAGATTCTCACACACTTTCTCCATCCATTTACTTCCGCTTCTTCCTACAGAAACGATACATTTCTTACATTCATCTACGCCATCTTTTGTAATCACGCGATATCCGCCGTCAACCGCTTCCACATCATCTACATGACAGTTAAAACGAAACTCTACAGTATCTTTCAGCTTTGCATAGAGATTCTCAAGAACAACATAGTTGATATCTGTTCCAAGATGACGAACAGATGCATCCAAAAGATTCAGCTTATTCTGCATACAGAGTTTCTTAATATGTGTTCCTGATGTGGAATACATTTTTGTACCCTCACCACCGAATTTCACATTGATCTCATCTACGTAATTCATTAAATCGATTGCTGTCTCTTTACCGATATACTCATACAATGTTCCACCAAAATTATTTGTGATATTGTATTTTCCATCTGAAAATGCTCCTGCTCCACCGAATCCACTCATAATCGCGCATGTCTTGCAGTTCACGCAGCTCTTAATCTTCTTTCCATCGATCGGGCATTTTCTCTTCTCCAGTGGATTGCCGGCTTCAAATACCGCCACCTTCAATTCCGGTGCTTTCTCTGCCAGCTCATAAGCTGCAAAGATTCCCCCAGGTCCTGCACCGATAATAATTACATCATAATTGCTCATATATTTTTCTCCTTTCAATTACTTTCTTTCCATCTTTTAGTTACATTACTCTTCATCTCTTAATTTCAGAATTCCGATAATAAGAATCTTTATATCATCAAAAATATAATCAAATGCACCTGCCTGACACATGTTTATGAGGACCATTCCAACAGGAACGGCAAGTATCATCCAGATCACACCACCAATTCGATATCCAATATAAATTAAAAGTAATGTAACCAGTGGATTCAGACCAACACTGTCTCCGACAAGTTTCGGCTGAATCAACTGTCTGACGATCTGTGTGATCGCGTAAATCACAACAAGTACCACAGCACGCTTATAATCTCCCATAAAGACCGCATATATCGCCCACGGAATCATCGCAGTTCCTGTTCCAAAAAATGGTAGGAAATCTAGAAATGCGATCAAAAATGCAGACAATACAAAGTAATGAACTTTCAAAAAACCAAGTCCTACAACCAAAATCAGAAATATAATTCCCATGATCTTAAACTGTGCTTTGAAATATCCACCAACCGCATATTTCAGGTTATCTATCACCATAATCATTCGTTCAGTTACTGACTTTGGCGCAATCTGTTTGACCCATGTCACAACTTCTTCTCGCTCTGAGATAAAGAAATAGGAAGACATAACCGCAACGATTGTTGATACCAGATAACTCGGCACACGCTTTGCGATATTTCCTGCGGCACTTACCGTTGGCTCACTGATTTTTGACATCAGACTCCCCATCGTGTCATCCAGATTCGCAACAGTTGTCGTCCATCCATTCTGGATTCCATCCGGCAGTTTGCTAAAAATTCCGGACATAGAAATTCCAATTTGATGGAGTCCTTTTTCGAGCTGCACATACATTTCCGGAAAGTCTTTGATCAGACTGCTGACTTCTGAAACCAGCCAACTGACAGCAAAGTAACCCAGCGTCCCCATCAACGCCAGGACTCCGATAATGATCAATGCAGATCCTAATTTTTTCCTGATCTTCAGACGTTTTTCTAACCAGTTAACAACCGGTGTGGCGATGGATGCAATGATCCATCCAACCACAAACGGCATGAGAAATCCAAGTAATTTCCATCCGATCAGTACAAATCCAACTGTTGCTGCTATGCTGAAAAGCAAGCTTACGGCAACTTGCCAGTATGGACGCTTATTTGTCATCCTCTGCCCCCTCGTCATTTCCATATCCGAGATATTCTGTCTCAATCAATTTCCAAATCTCATCTCTTCCCTGTTTTGTCTGGGATGAGAATGGAATTACTTTTGTTCCAGGAACAAGCTGCAGACCTGTCTTCAGCATTTTAATATGCTTCTGTACCTGACTGCGTTTGATCTTATCAAGCTTTGTTGCGATAATGATTGGCTGATATCCCTGATCCAGGATCCACTGATACATCATTTTATCATTCGCAGACGGATCGTGACGGATATCGATCAAAAGAAATACCGCCTTAAGCTGCTTGGATGTATGCAGATAACGCTCAATCAGTTTTCCCCACTGAATCTTTTCCTGCTCGGAAACCTTTGCGTATCCATATCCCGGAAGGTCGACCAGATACATTTCCTCATTAATCGTATAGAAATTGATTGTCTGTGTCTTTCCCGGTGTTGCTGAAATTCTTGCATAAGACTTACGGTTCATCAGTGCATTGATCAGTGATGATTTTCCGACATTTGATTTTCCTGCAAATGCAATCTCAGGCTTATCATTTTCCGGAAGAACACTTGTGATTCCACAAACCGTTTCCAGATTTATATTTTTAATGACCATGTCGTTTACTCCTCCTTTCTTTCTATTCTATTGCAATATGCTCTCAGAAGCAATCTTTTTATCTTGTCAGTGATTTCTTTAAGACTTCTTCCATTGTCTCAACCGGAATGATTTCCAATCCTTTTGTAATTTCAGAAGAAAGTTCTTCCACATCTGCTGTGTTCTCTTTTGGAATAAGCACGGTCTGTATTCCGGCATTCTTAGCAGCAAGAAGTTTTTCTTTCAATCCTCCAATTGGAAGCACACGACCTCTCAAGGTGATTTCTCCTGTCATTGCAAGATCTGCGCGAACTTTCTTGCCTGTCACAGCAGAAAGCATTGCTGTCGCCATTGTGATTCCGGCTGATGGTCCGTCTTTCGGAACTGCACCTTCCGGAATGTGCACATGAATATCATGCTTCTCGAAGAAATCTTCTGCGATTGCATATTTTTTGCTTACAGATCGAATATAACTGATTCCGGCACGGGCGGACTCTTTCATTACATCTCCAAGCTGTCCTGTCAGCATGATTTCTCCCTTGCCCGGCATTACGTTTACCTCAATCTGAAGCGTATCTCCTCCGACGCTTGTCCATGCAAGTCCACGTACGATACCGACCTCCGGTGCTGCATTTGCCATCTGATAAGAATATTTCTCTTTTCCAAGGAATTTATGAAGATTTCTATCTGTCACAGTAATCTTCTCTTTCTCGGTTGTAAGAAGCTCTTTCGCCGCCTTACGGCAAATATTTCCGATTTCACGTTCTAACTGACGAACACCTGCTTCTTTCGTATAGTTATGTGCGATTTTCCAAATTGCTTTCTTGCTAAAGCTGAGCTGTTCGGCTGTAATCCCATGCTTTTCCAGCTGCTTTGGAATCAGATGTTCTATTGCAATATGAAGTTTCTCGTTTTCTGTATAACTTGTAATCTCGATGATCTCCATTCTGTCCAGGAGTGGTCTTGGAATCGTCTGTAAGGTATTCGCTGTTGTAATAAATGTAACCTCTGACAGATCGAGCGGCACTTCCAGATAATGGTCACGGAACTTGCTGTTCTGCTCACTATCCAGTACTTCAAGAAGTGCAGAGAACGTATCCCCTTTATAGTCTGTACTTACTTTGTCAATCTCATCCAGAAGGAGTACCGGATTCTTCACACCTGCTGTACGGATTCCATTTGCAATTCTTCCAGGCATTGCCCCTACATAAGTCTTGCGGTGACCGCGAATCTCAGCTTCGTCACGTACTCCTCCTAAAGAAATGCGCACAAACGGTTTCTTAAGAGAACGAGCCAAAGACTTCGCAATAGAAGTTTTACCTGTTCCCGGAGGTCCCACCAGACAAAGGATCGGGCTTTCCCCCTTCTGTGTCAGTGTTCTGACAGCCAGGAATTCCAGGATTCTTTCTTTCACCTGTTCCAATCCATAATGATCTGCCTCTAAAACCTCTTTTGCATAGTTGATATCTGTATTATCTTCGGCACGTTTATTCCACGGCATCTCCAGGATTGTCTCAATATAAGTACGGATCACTCCATTTTCTGCCTGAGAACCGATCGTGTTCTTAAACCGTCCAATTTCCTTATGAAGCTTTTCTTTTACCTCTTCTGGTGCATCTAATTTGCTACATGCTTCTTCGAACTCATCTGCATCTGAAAATGTAGTATCCTCACCTAATTCCTCGCGAATCACCTTCAGCTGTTCTCTTAAAAGATATTCTTTTTGATGCTTATCTACTTTATTTTTTACTTTCCTTTGGAGTTCTTCTTTGATCTCCATGATCTGCATCTCATTCACAAGCTTCAATGATAATTTCTCATATCTACTCCAGAAATCCAGTTCTTCCAGAAGTTCCTGCTGATCCTTGTACTTCAATGGAATATTCGCAGCCACTTCATTTACCAGACGTTTTAAATCAGTAATATCGAGAAATTCTGCAACAGATTCTTTGGAAATCTTTCCATTCTTTGCTGCATATTCTGTAATAATCTCCTTCAATCCGCGCATCATTGCTTCCGCATTCAGATCATCCGGAATCGTGATCTCCTGTTCTTCCAGAACTTCTACTTCTGCACGAAGATAAGGATCTGTCTCTTCAATTTTCTTAAGAACCGCACGGTTCTTTCCTTCCACGAGAACCCTTACAACTTTCTTTGACAGCTTGATCAGCTGCTTCACAGATGCAACTGTTCCAATCTCATAGACATCGTCCTGTCCGGGGTTCTCTGTCTCTATTGATTTCTGGGCAACCAGAAATATCTCCTGCTCTTCAACCATTGCCTGTTGAATTGCAGCGATGGAGCGTTCTCTGCTCACATCAAAATGAACGATCATCTCCGGCATGATTGTTAATCCTCTTAAGGCAACCATAGGGAGACTTCTTGTCTCGTTGTCCAATTCAATTCCTCCTCGTTAGAAAAGGCGGGTAGGATGGATATCCCATCACTCCCGCCTCGTTTTATACTCCGCAACTGTTTGCAGGATTCCTGTATCCAGTTACTATTTGCTCTCAGATGTCAGGAATGATTTTCTATCCTCACCATCACGAGTATACTTCGGTTCTTCCAATCCAAGAACCGCTTCCTTCGTAATGCGACATTCCTTGATTGTCTTATCTGACGGTACTGTAAACATCGTATCCATCATGATATTCTCCATGATCGCACGGAGACCTCTCGCACCTGTCTTACGCTTCAATGTTGTCTCTGCTATTTCTAACAGAGCATCTTTATCAAATTCAAGCTTCACGCCATCCAGCTCCAAAAGTTTCTGATACTGTTTTACGATCGCACTTTTTGGCTCTGTAAGAATGCGGATCAATGCATCCTTATCCAGAAGATCCAATGATACTGTCACCGGAAGTCTTCCGACCAGCTCAGGGATCAGACCAAACTTTACAAGATCCTGCGGAAGTGCTTCCTGAAGAAGTACATCCATATCGTACTCATGTTTTGATGCGATCTCTGCATTGAATCCGATTGATTTTCTATCAATTCTTGTCTCAATGATCTTATCGATTCCTTCAAAAGCACCACCACAGATAAATAAGATGTTCGTTGTATCAATCTGGATCAACTCCTGATGTGGATGCTTTCTTCCGCCCTGCGGTGGAACAGACGCAACTGTTCCTTCGATGATTTTCAAAAGTGCCTGCTGAACACCTTCTCCGGAAACATCTCGTGTAATGGATGGATTTTCTGATTTTCTTGTGATCTTATCAATCTCATCAATGTAAATGATTCCGTGTTCTGCACGCTCGATGTCTCCGTCTGCTGCCTGAATCACCTTAAGGAGAATATTTTCAACGTCCTCTCCTACATATCCTGCCTCTGTCAGTGCTGTAGCATCTGCGATTGCAAATGGAACATTCAGCACTTTCGCAAGTGTCTGTGCCAGAAGTGTCTTACCACATCCTGTTGGTCCAAGCATCAGGATATTACTCTTCTGAAGTTCTACTCCAAGATCCTGTTCTGCCAGAATTCTCTTATAATGATTGTAAACTGCAACAGAAAGAACTTTCTTCGCCTCATCCTGTCCAATCACATATTCGTCCAAAAAAGCTTTCATCTCTTCCGGTGTCAGGAGATTAATATCGTCAAGTGCAGCTCTGTCATTAAAATCTAATTCTTCCTCAATAATCTCGGTACAAATAGCAACACAGTCATCACAGATATAGGTTCCGTTCGGTCCTGCGATCATCTTACGAACCTGGGACTGTGTCTTATTACAAAACGAGCATCTTACGATATCCTCAGTCTTTTTTCCTGCCATATTCTGTCACCTCAATAACCAATTAATGGTTTACTATTACTTCGTCGATCAGACCGTACTCTTTCGCCTCTTCTGCAGACATGAAATTGTCACGCTCTGTATCCTGCTGGATCACTTCCAGCGGCTTTCCTGTATTTGCTGCCAGGATCTCATTCAATTTCTTCTTTGTACGAAGAATATGTTCTGCTGCAATCTGAATCTCTGTTGCCTGTCCCTGTGCACCACCGGATGGCTGATGAATCATGATTTCAGCATTTGGAAGGGCAAATCTCTTTCCTTTCTTTCCACCGGAAAGCAGGAATGCGCCCATGCTGGCTGCCATACCGATACATACTGTTGAAACATCACACTTGATGTACTGCATTGTATCGTAGATTGCCAGACCTGCTGTTACAGATCCTCCCGGGCTGTTAATATACAGCTGGATATCCTTATCCGGATCGTCTGCCTCCAAGAACAGAAGCTGTGCAACGATCACGCTTGCTGACACATCATTTACTTCTTCTCCGAGGAAAATGATACGCTCCTTTAAAAGTCTTGAATAAATATCATAGGAACGCTCTCCGCGGCTTGTCTGCTCAATGACATAAGGTACTAAACTCATATGCTATCCTTCCTTTTCTATATGATTGTCGCTAAAGAGAAAAGGCACACCTGATATACAGGCGCACCCTCTCAAGAAATCCAATAAATGATTAGCCTTCTACAGATGCATCAACGATCAGAGTAACTGCATCCTGTACTGCAATATCCTCTTTCATCTGCTTCTTCTCGTTCTCACCCATGAACTCTTTCAGCTTCTCAACTTCCATCTTGTAAGACTCAGCCATCTTAGCTAACTCTTCATCAAGACGCTCATCAGATACTTCAATATTCTCTGCTGCTACGATTGCTTCAAGAACAAGTCTTGTTCTGATTCTCTTCTCAGCCTGTGGCTTAAGCTCTTCCATCATCTTCTCTTCTGAGAGACCTGTGAACTGGAAGTACTGCTCTACGCTGAGTCCCTGCTGCATAATGCGGCGTGCAAAATCATCAGCCATCTGCTTAGCCTGAAGGTCAACCATTGGTTCTGGAAGATCGATCTCTGCATTAGCAACTGCCTGCTCTACAGCCTGATCTTCTTTCTTAGCCTTTCCTTCGTTCTCTTTACGCTCTTTGATCTGAGCCTTTACTTCTGCTCTGTAAGCATCAAGTGTCTCAGCCTTCTCGGAAACGTCAGATGCGAACTCATCATCTACTTCCGGAAGCTCTTTGGCTCTGATTGCATGTACTGTACATTTGAATACAGCTTCTTTACCCTTCAGATCTTCTGAGTGATAATCTTCTGGGAATGTAACCTTAACTTCTACTTCTTTCTCAAGTTCAGCTCCGATCAGCTGCTCCTCAAATCCCGGAATAAAAGATCCGGATCCGATTGTCAGCGGATAGTTCTCACCTTTTCCGCCTTCGAATGCAACACCATCAACGAATCCTTCAAAATCAAGTGTGACATCATCTTTATCTGCTACAGCTCTGTCTGTAACCTCAACGATTCTTGCGTGCTGTTCACGAACTTTCTCAATTTCCTCGTCAACTTCCTTCTGTGTTACTCTTGTAGAGTATTTGTCAACTTTAAGTCCTTTGTACTCTCCAAGTTTAACTTCCGGTTTAACTGCAACTTCTGCTGTGAAGATGAATGGTTTTCCCTTCTCAAGCTGAACGATATCAATTGTCGGCTGGGAAGCAATCTCAAGTTCACTCTCATCATATGCTTTTGCATATGCTTCAGAGATCATGCGGTTTGCTGCCTCATCATAAAATACTTCCGGTCCGTACATCTTCTCGATCATCTGACGCGGAACTTTTCCTTTACGGAATCCTGGAAGGCTGATTTTGCTGCGCTCTTTTAAGTAAGCTGCCTGCAGTGCCTTCTCTACTTCTTCAGCTGAAACTTCGATTGTCAGCTTTGCCATATTATGCTCTAATTTTTCTACCTGTAAACTCATTTTCTTCCTCCTTGTTTATAAGCAAATTCTTTACTTATCGAACGAATTAATTTCTTAAAAGTATACATTCGCAGTCATTGAGACAGTATAGCATATAAAGTCTCATATTTCCAGTGTTTTTTCCACTTTCCTATATCTTTTACATGTTTTTTTACATTTTTCTGACTACTTTTTCTAATTTTATTCCTTATATACAATAGATTCTGCTATTTCAGAAGCTTTCTCATTGCCAAAAAGCTGACGGATCAGTTCCAACGCGAATGGTATCGCTGTTCCCACACCACGGCTTGTTGTGATATTTCCATCTGTAACAAAGGAACAGAACTTTGCTTCTTTACAATTCAGCTGTTCTTCCATCCCCGGATAACAGCATGCTGCTTTCTCCTTCAACAGTCCCAGTGCTCCAAGTACTGTCGGAGCAGCACAGATTGCTGCAATTTCCCTTCCATTTTCGTTGAATTCACAAAGCAGATCTGCCAATCCTTTATGCGCTTTCAGATGCAATGTTCCCGGCATACCTCCCGGAAGTACAAGAAGTTCTGCGTCATCAAAAAATGCTTTCTCAAACAATTCATCCGCTTCCACCTGTATTCCATGTGCTCCGTCAATCTGCAGTTTTCCCATAACAGAAACTGTCTCTACAACCGCTCCTGCTCTTCTTAACAGATCCACTACAGTTAAACCTTCTACTTCTTCAAAACCGTCTGCTAAAAATACAACTACTTTTTTCATCCAATGCTTCCTCGCTTTCTGATGATATCTCAACAACGATTTTATTTTACTGCGTAGATAAGTTGTTCGTCAAGTCAAGATAGTACTCATCTCACCATTGCCTTTTTATATTTCACGTATTATGATGTAAGTGTCAAAAGTATAAATTGCGTTTGTGCTCGCACAAATAAGCAATTTATACTTATTGACACGCCGAACACCGAAACGGAATAAAATGGTGTGAACACGCCATTTTATGGAAGTTTGAGGTGTTCGAGGATTGTGGGAATTGCATAGCAATGGAGCAATCCGGTTACATCAGTGAGTGGCAAAATTTACTTTTGACACTCACTTCATATTATTATAGTATAAACATTCGACATCAGGAGGAATATTTAGCTATGGAAATAGAACGCAAATTTTTAATACAAAAACTTGAGGAGTTGCCATTTTCTCCTTTCGATTATCCTCACAAAGAACTGGAGCAAGGCTACTTATGCACTGCTCCTGTCGTAAGGATACGCAGAGAAGATGACGATTATATTCTCACCTACAAGTCTAAAGGGCTTATGGCTCGTGAAGAATATAATCTTCCTCTCACAAAGGAAAGTTATGATCATCTGAGAGAGAAAGTTGACGGGCGCATCATTCATAAAACACGCTACATCATTCCCATGAATTGTATCTGTCCTGAAAATGCAGCTTTCTGTTCCACTCCGCTTTTTCTTGAATTAGATATCTTCCATGATGACCTTGCTCCACTGATTCTCGCCGAAATTGAATTTCCAGACGAAGAAACAGCTAACACCTATCCCACACCTCAATGGCTGGGAAAGGACGTCACCTTCAGTTCTGCGTACCATAACAGTACACTGAGCAAATTATAAAAGGAAAACTATCGTCTACAATAATTCAACCCTTGTTTGTATTATTATCGTAGTCGATAGTTTTCCTTTTTTATTTTCATCTTTCAGAATCCAATGTAGCAAATACAAATTAATCTGCCATACGGATCATCTTCACAACTTCTGGCATCTCTTCTGCTTTCTGCGCATACTCCGCCTCGGTCATCTCACCCGTGATAACAGCAAATTCTCCCTTGACATCATCTACTTTGACAACTTCAGCTTGTCCGAACACTTCGTCCACACGGGATTTGAGTGCAGATTCTTCTCCATTAATTCTGACGAAGAATCTTCTCTTCGCATCCGCATTCGGAACAAGTTCGAGTGTCTTACTCTCCCATCTTGTTACAACAGTTCTGTGAAGGTGCTTTGCGGCATCTACAACATCTGCAACTACAGCACTTGCTGTCGGGAGCTTACCTGCTCCACTTCCGTAGAACATTGCATCACCAAGCATATTTCCACGAACAAAAACTGCATTAAATACATTATTCACATTACACAGCGGATGATTCTTGGAAAGAAGCATCGGTGCAACGATTGCTGAGAAGGAGTCTCCTTCTCTCTTGCTGGACGCGAGTAGTTTAATCGCCATATCCATCTTCTTAGCATATTTCATATCTTCCGTTGTGATCTTTGTGATTCCTTCTGTATGGATTGTCTCGAAATCCACATGTTGTCCCGCGATCAGGGATGTCAGAATCGCAATCTTTCTACACGCATCATGTCCCTCGACATCTGCTTCCGGATTACGCTCCGCGTATCCTTTCTCCTGCGCCTCTTTGAGCACCTCATCATAATCAGCACTCTCAAAGAACATCTTTGTCAGCATATAGTTTGTTGTTCCATTCAGAATTCCCGTCACTTCGTCGATTCTATCTGCTGTCAGAGAGGAATTCAGTGCACGAATGATTGGGATACCCCCACCAACACTTGCTTCAAACATAAAATTGATACTTCTGTTACGAGCAATCTCAAGAAGTTCTGCTCCATGTTTTGCTACCAGAGCTTTGTTGGATGTAGCGACGTTCTTACCTGCTTCCAGACAACGTTTTACAAATGTATATGCCGGCTCTACGCCTCCCATTGTCTCAACAACAATATCTACTTCTGCATCATTTACGATTGTCTCAAAATCATGTGTCAGAATCTCTTCTACCGGATCGCCCGGAAAATCTCTGAGATCCAGAACGTATTTTACATTTATCACATCCTGAGCTCTTTCATTGATGAGTTCACCATTGGTTCTAAGGACCTCTACAACTCCTGATCCTACTGTACCGTATCCCATTACTGCTACATTTATCATTCTGCTTTTTTTCCTTTCTGTGCTTCTGCATCCATGCTCAAATATGCGTTAATAAAAGGATCAATATTTCCATCCATTACTGCACCTACATTGCTGATTTCTGCGTTTGTTCTGTGATCCTTGACAAGTGTATATGGCTGCATGACATAAGAACGGATCTGATTTCCGAAATTAATATCTCTAACCTCTCCGCGGATGTCTGACATCTTCTCTGCCTGTTCCTGCTGTTTGAGTACATACAGTTTGGATTTCAACATCTGCATTGCCTTATCTTTATTCATGTGCTGGGAACGTTCATTCTGACACTGAACCACAATTCCTGTCGGAAGATGTGTGATTCGGATTGCAGATGACGTCTTATTGATGTGCTGTCCGCCGGCACCACTGGAACGATAAGTATCGACACGGATATCATCGTCATTGATCTCGATATCGATATCTTCTTCAATATCCGGAATTACATCACAGGATGCAAATGACGTCTGTCGCTTTCCATTTGCATTAAATGGAGAAATACGTACCAGACGATGTACACCTTTCTCGGAACGGAGATAACCATAAGCGTTTTCTCCCTTGACCTCAAAAGTAACTCCCTTGATACCTGCTACATCTCCTTCCAGATAGTCCAGCACCTCGACTTCATATCCTCTCTTTTCAGCCCAGCGGCTGTACATACGATAGAGCATGCTTGTCCAGTCCATTGCCTCTGTACCGCCTGCACCTGCATGAAGTGTCACGATTGCATTATCTGCATCATACGATCCGATCAGAAGTGTGCTGATTCGCAGTTTCTCAAAGACTTCCTCAAATGTTCCAAGTTCCTCTTCAATCTCTTCTGCGGCTTCCTGCTCCTCGTCTTCTCCTGCACTCATTTCAATCAGAAGAAGCATATCTTCATAATCTGTAAATAATTTTTCAATCTCTTTTACAGAATCCTGAGGCCTTTCAATTCTTTCATTACATGCTGGGAAATCTCCGGGTCATCCCAGAATCCTGGTTCCTCCAGTCTCTTTTCTAATTCTTCGATCCTAAGCTTCTTTGAAGCGAGGTCAAAGTGAATCCCTCAAATCTTTCAGCGGTTCTTCATATGCAGTCAGTCTTGACTTCAGTTCATCCAGTAAAACCACCTTAATCACCTCTTTCATATATATACTTTAAATTATTGTAACTGTTCAGAGCCAACCTCCAAAATGCTACGCATTTCGTCGGTGTGGCGTATCCGCCAAATAAAATTTCAAAAACAGTCTTAAAAATGCAAGCATTTTATAGCTGTTTTATGAAATTTTGCTTGGCTCTGAACAGTTACAAATTATTTTAACACTTGTAAAGAAAATGGTCAAATGCAGATGAAAGGGATTCATTGTTGATCTCGTGGTAGTGTGAACAGTAGTACAGGATAGTAAGTAACAGAAATGTAATATTTTTCGAATAATTCTTAATGAATCATTACTATATATTTAAGATATATGGTCTATAATAAATATAATCATATGGATATTGTATGCCAAAGATGCCGGAAATGATGATGTCAGCAATATTCGTAAGAAAAAGAGCGTTGTTTACAGTAATGCAGAGGGAATGGGAGAAAGAATGCAGCAAAAGATAAAGAAAATTTTGATAAAGATAAAAGATACAATGGTGAGTGTCATGCACAGTTACAAAAGAATGCGGCAGGAGAACAATATTTATTTCAACATACTGGTAGGACTTGTGTTTTTTGCAATTGTCGGAACAGGTGTATGTATGGTGGCAAATGCGCGGGAAGTAGCAGCTTTACGTCAGGTAGAAATGCAGAAAGAGAAAGAAGCACAAGAGAAGAAAAAAGCTGAAGAAGAAGCGAAAAAAGCAGAAGAGGCAGCAAAGGCAGAAAGAGATAAGTCCATGTCTCTGCAGCCGGGAGTTGCAGTTGGAACCATGGATCCGCAGGATGATGAGAAAGTCGTTTATCTGACATTTGATGATGGACCGTCTGCAAATACGCAGCGTGTGCTTGATATTCTGGATCAGTATGATGCGAAAGCAACCTTTTTCATTACTGCCCAGCAGCCGGATTATTTCCCTATGATCAAGAAGGTTTATGATGAGGGACATACAGTTGGACTTCACAGTTACACTCATGAATATGATCAGGTCTATGCATCTGTGGATGCTTATTTTGATGATCTTGAGAAAATAGGAGAGGTGGCAAAAGAACAGCTTGGATTTGTTCCATGCTTTATCCGTTTTCCGGGAGGCGCATCGAATTCTATTTCAAAAAAATACTCGGCAGGAATTATGACACAGCTGACACAGCAGGTGTTGGATAAGGGATACCAGTATTATGACTGGAATGTGAGCAGTGGAGATGGAGGAACGGTTACGGCAGATCAGATCATCGCACAGTCAGAAACGGATGAGTATACCAAAGTAATGCTCCTGTTCCATGACACAGAGGCGAAGGAGTCTACCATTCAGGCACTTCCGACGGTAATGGAGTACTATAAAAATCTGGGATATTCTTTTAAGGCAATCGATCGGGAAAGCCTGGTTGTGCATCATTCAGTGAATAATTAGAAGATAACAGAGAAAGAAAAGCAGGAGTTGGCTGTAAAGAAGAGCAGTCGACTCCTTTTCTTTCTTATGATATGATGTAAGTGTCAAAAGTATAAATTGCGTTTGTGCTTGCACAAATAAGCAATTTATACTTATTGACACGCCGAACACCGAAAACGAGAAAACAATGAAAGGGGCAGATTTTATGGGGAATAACTCAGAAAATAAGCCGGACAGATATATAAATATAGGTATTGTAGCGCATGTGGATGCCGGAAAGACGACACTGTCAGAAAGCATGCTCTATCATGCCGGAGCAATCAGGAAGATTGGCAGAGTGGATCATAAAGATGCGTTTCTAGATACAGATCAGATGGAAAGAGAACGTGGGATCACTATTTTTTCCAAGCAGGCAGTATTCCGGTGGAAGGATCGCACAATCACACTTCTTGATACACCGGGACATGTGGACTTTTCTGCGGAGATGGAACGCGTTCTGCAGGTTCTGGATTGCGCGGTGCTTGTTGTCAGTGGAGCAGATGGTGTGCAAGGACATACACAGACATTATGGAAGTTATTAAAAAGATATCAGATTCCGACCTTTCTTTTTGTGAATAAAATGGATCAGGAAGGAACGGATGGTGAAAAACTTCTGAAAGAACTTCGCAAGCGTTTTGGGGAAAATGTCGTTCCATTTGTGGATATCATGACAGAATCTGACTGCCCGGGTGGAAAAGTATATTTACATACGAAAGAGAGCGCAGTGGAAGAGGTGCTGGAAGAGCTGGCTGTCTGTGAAGATGATATGATGGAAGAATATCTGGAAGAGGGAAGAATCTCTTTGGATAAAGTACAAAAAGCGGTTGCAGACCGCCAGGTGTTTCCATGTTATTTTGGTTCGGCACTACATTCTCAAGGCGTGGAAGAACTTTTGGATGGACTTGATCTGTATATAAAAGATAAGACTTATCCGGCAGAGTTTGGGGCAAAGGTTTATAAGATTGCAAGGGATAATCAGGGAAACCGTCTGACCTATCTGAAAGTGACAGGTGGAAGACTGAAAGTAAAAGATGTAGTGGAAGGACTGAATGAAAAGATCAATCAGATCCGGATCTACTCCGGTGAGAAATTTGAGGCTGTCCAGGAAGTAGAAGCCGGAAGAGTATGTGCAGTGACAGGATTGGAAAATACAAGACCCGGGCAGGGAATCGGAGCAGAAGAAGAGTCAGATTTACCAGTATTAGAGCCGGTGTTGACATACCAGATCCTTCTTCCGGATGACTGTGATGTACATAAGATGCTTTTGAACCTAAAGATTTTAGAGGAAGAAGAACCAGAACTTCATATTGTATGGGAAGAACAGACTTCTGAGATTCATGTACAGTTGATGGGAGATGTGCAGATTGAGATTTTACAGCGGATGATAAAGGAACGTTTTGGTGTGCTGGTAGAATTCAGTGAAGGAAGTATTGTTTACAAAGAGACAATCACAGCACCGGTAGAAGGTGTGGGACACTTTGAACCATTACGTCATTATGCAGAAGTGCATCTGCGCCTAGAACCGGGAGAACGTGGATCCGGAATGCAGTTTGCAGCAGAGTGCAGTGAAGATATTCTGGACAGAAACTGGCAGCGGCTTGTTCTGACACATCTGGAAGAGAAGGAACACAAAGGTGTGCTGACAGGTTCACCAATCACGGATATGAAGATTACGCTGACTTCTGGACGTGCACATCAGAAACATACGGAAGGCGGAGATTTTCGTCAGGCAACTTATCGTGCAGTGCGTCAGGGATTAAAGAAAGCAGACAGTATTCTTCTGGAGCCATATTATGAATTCCGAATGGAACTTCCATCAGAAAATGTAGGACGAGCTATGACAGATATCCAAAATATGTCCGGAAAATTCGGAACACCGATGATAGAAGAAGAGACAACAGTGCTGACAGGAAGTGCACCGGTGTCCCTGATGCGTGGATATCAGAAAGAATTCACTGCCTATACAGGTGGACGTGGAAGAATGGCAGTTTCGTTGAAAGGTTATGATATCTGTCATAATCAGGAAGAAGTTCTGGCAGAGTCAACCTATGATTCGGAGGCAGATCTGGCGAATCCGACAGGTTCTGTGTTCTGTGCACATGGAGCAGGATTTGTTGTAGATTGGGATGAAGTTGAAGAATATATGCATATGGAACATACATTGGAATCAGGAAATGATGATGAAATGGATGTAATGGAGGTGACACTTCCAAAACGCAGGCACTCCAGTATTGAACTGACACAGGAAGAGTTGGATGCGATCTATGTCCGTACACCGGATCCGAAGAAGAATCGTTCTACAGGTCCTGTAACTGTCCGGGCAAAGGAAAAGACAAGAGAGCCGGGAAGCGCTTACCAGGATCCGAAGTGGGAAGCGCGCCGGAGAGCGAAAGCCGGAACAGAAGAATACCTTCTGGTAGATGGTTATAATATAATTTTTTCATGGGAGGAACTGAAAGAACTTTCAGAAAGAGATATTGGTGCAGCAAGAGGAAAGCTTGCAGATATTCTAAGTAACTATCAGGGATTCCGCAAATGTACCCTGATCCTTGTGTATGATGCTTATAAAGTAGAGGGGAATCCGGGTGAAGTGATGAAATATCATAACATTTATATCGTCTATACGAAAGAAGCAGAAACAGCAGATCAATATATTGAGAAGACAGTCCGCAGGATTGCGAAGAATGCAGATGTAACAGTAGCCACATCAGATGGACTTGAGCAGGTGATCATCATGGGGCAGGGGGCTCACAGAATGTCTGCGCCAGGTCTGAAAGAAGAGGTTGAGTTGGCATTAAAAGAACTCAGAGGAGAGCATCTGGGCAGGCAGGTAAATCTGAAAAATTATCTTCTGGATTATCTTGATGAGGAAACCGCAAAACAGATGGAAGAAATCCGTTTGGGAAAAGAAAAGGTAAGCAGGTAATCATCTGTATCTGTTAGCACCCATATTTTTCTGATACACTCTTTTCATAACAAAGGAAGGAAACTGTATCATTATGAAAACAGATGAAAAAGTTACACTGTGGTCTGAAAGAATTAGTGAATTTCATTCAAGTACAGTATTCGGATTGAAGTAATGCCGAGTGCCCTCCAGAGCTTTTTAGTGTTCTGATTAGGGGACTGAAAGAACATTCAAGCTGAAATTCAAACTTGATCCCTATTCGCGCTGTATGTTTGCGTTCTGCAACCGCAGGCGGACTTCTATTAAAATTCTGCAATGGGATGAATCCGGTTTCTGGATTCTGATGAAGAGGCTTGACAGGGATTCCTTTCACTGGCCGGATACTCCGGATGAATTACCGGAAGAATTTCGAACCAAACAGAAGAAATAAAATGTGCCGCCCGATGGGCGGCATTTTTTAAAATTCAAGGTACCGATGATTACGTACTTACGGTATATATGGCTCTCATTCTCCGGAATGGTGGCTTTCAAAGTCGATTCTTCCGCAATTATCTGTTTTAGATTTTCCCACATATCTTAGTTTTGCCTCTAGTAACTGTTTTCTGCAACATCCATACATTGTTCGTTTTATCATTTTTAACCGACGGTTTGTCCCTTCTAAAAAACCATTACTATAGTCATAGGCTACCGCATTTTCAACTGCATCTATGTCTCTTTTTAATCCTTCAGCAAAACTCTTTATTGCTTTAATCACGCTTTTGCAATGTTATTCTATAAACAAGTATAGTAGCGGAATATTTTGAAACTCTTTTATATATCTCACATTACAATTCTTACTCTGATAGTAAGTCGAGAAATGATACATAGTCAGTAGCTGGAGAGAATGGCTACAATCTGGCAGAATATTCTTTGGCATCAGAACAAATTTCTGCTGAATCGTCTTATGTCACAGGAATATTTACAGAAATGGAAATATGTTGAACTAATGTTTATATTTGAAAAATGTATAGAATTATTTCTAAAATCAAAAATATAGGGAAAATATGATATAAATATTTGCTTCTCTAGTATATATTTATGCATTGTTAAGAAGAATAATTGTATGGAAAGTTTTCGATTGATTTTCATAATACATCTTAATACTTCCGTTATATTTATTGGCAATGCGGTTTACACTCTTTAGTCCTAATCCATGCTTTTGTTTGTCTTTTTTTGAAGAAGCAGGAAAGCCATTGTCATCAAAAGAAGGAGCATTGTTACAAGTGTTGATAATGCTAATTAGCGTTAGATTAGAATTATTCTTTCGTATAACACTTACTTCAATAAATGAGTTGGGGATGTCATTACATGCTTCCACTGCATTATCCAACAAGTTGCAGAATAAGGAAGTAAGCTCAGGAAAATTAAGTTTTTGTAGCAAATTTGTCCGAATATCGGCTCTAAATTTAATATGTTTGTCATGGCATATTTTTATATAGTGGCAAAATATTGAATTTAACATTTCGTTGTCAGAGACACGGACGGAATCCTGCAGATCAGAAGAATTCAAAAGAGTATCTAGATACTGTTGGATTTTTTCGTGTTTACTTTGTCTATTTAACTGAGCAATTGCTGTTAGGTGTTTGCGTATATCGTGAATTAAAATCTGCTGATTTTTATTATGGATAAACAAAGTTTTATTGTATTCAGCCATAGCATATTCTTTTTGTAATTGTAATTGGAGTTCAATAAATTCTTCGTTTTTTTTTCTGCGTATAGTGGTATATGTATATAATGATAAAATTTATTGATAAAATTTATTACAA
>NZ_QTZH01000110.1:0-2862 GCF_003462585.1 Ruminococcus sp. OM04-4AA
TATATGACGGAAGAAACAGCGTAACCGGAATCCTGACTGAAAATGCTAATCTGACGAACAGTTATCAGTATGATCCATACGGAAACCTTACATCAGGAACAGCAGACGGGGTCAATTACTACGGTTATAATGGGGAGTCCACAAATGTAAAAACAGGACTTCAGTATCTGCGGGCAAGATACTATGACGCAGAGAACGGAACCTTTACAACTGAAGATAGTGACCTTGGAACGACAGAAAATCCACTGACCAGAAATCGCTATGCATATACATCCAATAATCCGGTAAACTATGATGATCCGACAGGACATTCATGGTGGAAAAAAGCAGTGAGTGCGGTGAAGAATGTTGGTAAGAAGATTGTTAATACAGCGAAGAAGGTTGTAAAAACAGTTGTCAATACGGTCAAAAATGTGGCTCGTACTGTTGTAAATGCTGTAAAGCAAACAGCAAAAACGGTAAGAAATGCAGTCACACACACGAAGACATATCAATCTGTGAAAAATCGTGTTACTAGCAGTGGAACTTACCAGAAGATCGTATCAAAAGGTAGCAACTTCATCAGAAAAGTAGGAAGCGGACTGCAAAAGGCTGGAAAAACATATACATCTTTCCAGTCATATGTAGCAGAACGGAGAGCAGAAATCCGTGCAGAAGTTGTTCGTCAGATGTGTACAACAGCAGACCGTATTTCAGATCAGTTAGGAAAAGTTGACTGGAAGAAAGTAGGAATTGCAGTTGTAGCTACTGGAGCTGCGATTGGAGTTGGTGTTCTTACCGGTGGAGTTGGTATTGCAGCAGTCGGTGCGCTTGGATTGACAGAAGGAACTCTCGGAGCAGCCATAGTTGGTGGAGCTGTAACAGGAGCTATCGGAGGTGCAACGTATAGCGGTGTAAGCTCAGGATTATCAGGAAACAGCCTGAAACAGGTAGCAAAAGATACTTTGACCGGAGGATTGACAGGAGCTGTAGCTGGTGGTACAATGGGTGGTCTTGCCTATGGAGCTGATAAAGCGTTAGGCACTTTGAATAATCTGATCAAAGGCAGTCCAAAGCCGGAACCAGGACATATCACGGAAATGGCGACCAGGAATCTAAATTCTGCGGATGATGTTGAAATACCGCTGTTGGAAGATAAGCGAGCCGGACAGTTATTATTAGAAGATAAACATGCTGGACAACCGCTGTTGGAAGATAAGCGAGCTGGGCAGTTATTATTAGAAGATAAGCAGACTGGACAACTGTTACTAGAAGACAAGCAAGCCGGACAATTAGCATTGCCGGATAAGGGTGGCTTGGGAGTAAAGAAACCGTATGCTACAAGTAGACCAAGCTATGGAAAAGGGCAGGTAGAACAGGTTTGGGAGAATGCAAAAGATCCGCTAACTGGTAAAGTATATGACCCTTCTGGTGTAGAAATTATATGGGATTCTACAAAACCACGAAATGGACAGTGGGATATGGGGCACATACCAGGAGAAAAGTATTCTGAAATGCATCAATTGTATATGGATGATGTAATTACCAAGGATGAGTTCTTAGAATGGTATAGAAATCCAGATAACTACCGACCGGAATTACCTAGAACTAATAGAAGCCATATGTATGAATGAGGTGACCAACAATGAATATAGAAAAAGCGGATTATGCAACAATTATTAGGTTCGGAACGATACATGATTTAAATATGAAACTGCAAATGGAAGGTAAAAATCTTATTGAAGTGTCTAATATTATTGACAAAGATGGGATAAGTCTTCTTGAAAAAAGCTTGATTGCTAGAAAATTTGATATAGCAAAAGAATTGTTAGCAAATAATGCAAAGGTAAATAATGTTTCAAATGCTGGGTGCAATGAATTTCATTACTTGGCTAGTAACATTAATTGTGATGGAGCTTTAGATATTGCAAGAATTTTATTAGCAAAAGGGACATCATTGATGGAAAAAGAAAAAAAATATAATAATTCAGCATTTTTCACGCTATGTCAAGAAGTGTTTAAGGTACGCTCAGTCGAAGGTTTGGCTTTCATAGAAGAGTGTTTTGATAAAGTAGAGGACTACGATGATTGCAATAAAATGGGATGCAGTATCAGAATGCTTATAAATGAAAGAGGAACAGATAAACTGAAAAAAATAATGGAGTGTACAGAATGAAACAAAGAATGAATATGGGAGGTTCAATTGCCTCAATTATCTTAAAAAAAGAGAGTATTTAGTGAAGCTTATAAAATAGCAAATGATTATCAAGAATTTGTAGATGATCGAGGTTTGAAGCTGGAACAGCCTTATAAAGGGAAGGAAAGCAAAGCAAGAAATGAAAAAGGCAGCGTAAGGCTAGACGTTTACGATACAAATGATGGACAAGTATATGATTATAAGTTTGTAAAGAATCCGGGAAAAGGACTATCAAATAGGCAAAAGAGCAAAATCATTCGCGAAGGCCAGATGGATTAACGAAAAATGACATCCATGAAGTAAATCCGAAATAATTAAACAGGAAGCAATATTTGACGATATTGCTTCCTCTAAAGAGAAAAGAGGATAAAAGATGGTAACAAAAAGACAGATAACAAATGATTGGAAGCAACTTTTTCCAGAATTAAAAAAGACTCGATTACTTGAAATGGATAATAGATTGGGTCCATTGATAACAGGAATCTATCTAAAAGTAATTAGAAATACATATTACACACCGGTTTTTTATGTACATAATTTATGCAGAGAATATTCTAGCATTACAACATCATTAGAGTGTACTAGTGAAACAATAGAGTTAGAAAAACATGAAGAACGTTATATGTTTTCAGCGGAAAGGTTAAAAAATAAATTGTTGATTCCACTTAAAGGCGATGTCTCAATAG
>NZ_QTZH01000111.1:0-2841 GCF_003462585.1 Ruminococcus sp. OM04-4AA
TATGTTTTAGCTTTAAAGGCTCGTACAGACTATATGTTTTGTGCGGGCTTTTTTCATACCCGAAAAAATTTAAAAAATTTTTCAAAAGAGGTCATTAAATCACACCTAGCTGTCCTTATATGGTGCGGAAAGAGGGATAAACACTTTTCAAATCATAAAGGAAAGGAGGTGAGATTGATGAAACCGTCTGACTTCCAGAAAACAGTTCAATGTCGTTTTGAAAGTTGTTTAAAGAAAGTTGTCCGTAGTGTCGTGAAAGATTATTACAAGGAATTAAACCGTCGTAAGAATAAAGAAATATCTTTCAGCGAATTGCCAGATGTCCTTGTTGATAAAATGGCTGTTTGGGACGACTACGAAACAGATTATACAATCTTTTCAGTATGTGGCATTGATATTCGTGTCCTTGATGATGAATTGGCAGAAGCCTTGAAGAAACTTCCAGAAAGAAAACGCAATACTCTGTTGATGTATTACTTCTTGGAAATGACAGAAAGTGAAATTGCCAACTTGCAGAAAATCACGCAAAGCGGTGTATTTAGAAACCGACATCACGCTTTGGAAACTATGAAAAAAATACTCAAGGAGGAACATTAGAAAATGAAACAGTTATTTAAGAAACCGTCTTATTACTTGATTTCATCAGCTATGGACGGAAACGAAAAAGCGATTGAAAAATTACTGGCATTTTATGACCCTTACATATCAAAGTGCTGTTTGCGTTCACTTTATGATGAATACGGCAATGTTTATATCGTTGTAGATATGGAATTAAAAGGACGTATCAGAGAAGCACTTATCAAAATGATTTTAGGTTTTGATATTGAAGATATGGACTTAGAACCAGAAGAATAAGCAGTTTTTAGCGGAGCATGATTTAATGTCCCCCTCTTTCCTGCTCTGCCACCTGCTTTTATATGAAAGCAACACGCTTTCGCCACAGCTCTTTGACAACTGAATAAAGCAGACAGATACGTTTGTGAGATGGCGAGCCACGGGGACTGTACGCCACGACCTTTTCAAAAGAAAGCGAGCGACCCACGCAGTGATCCGAGAGCGACTGTTGGAAAAGTTGTTTTGCCACGACCTATCCTCACAGAATAATGATACGTCCGCATGGTGCGGTTCTGCCCACAAGAATGGGAATAGTTGAGATACTAATGGAGCTTTCCAAAGCCGTCTGCCTGCTTGTAAAAAACGACACACAGTAAAGGGGGTGCATAGATTATGAACAATACTGATGTGCCTATTTGGGAAAAATATACGCTGACGGTTGAAGAAGCGTCCAAATACTTCCGCATTGGCGAAAAGAAATTGCGTAAATTAGCCGAAGAAAATCTTGACGCTGGCTGGGTTATCGTGAACGGCAACCGTATTCAGATTAAGCGAAAACAATTTGAAAAAATCATAGATACATTGGACGAAATCTAATGTCATTGAGCCGTAGATATGGTATAATAAATATAGCGTATCACGGCTCGTTCCATGACGGAAAGGAGCTTTACACTATGTCTAATGTAAAACGAAAAGACAGTAAAAATCGCAATTTGCGTAATGGAGAGAGCCAGCGAAAAGACGGAAGATACGTTTATAAATATACCGATATATACGGAAAGCCACAATTTATCTATTCTTGGAAACTTGTACCGACAGACAAGACACCTGCTGGAAAGCGTGATGATATATCGTTGAGGGAAAAAGAAGCACAGATTAAAAAAGACCTTAACGACGGTATCGATACAGCAGGCGGTAAAATGACAGTCTGCCAGCTCTACG
The DNA here is from genome assembly GCF_003462585.1 of Ruminococcus sp. OM04-4AA. NCBI lineage: Bacteria > Bacillati > Bacillota > Clostridia > Eubacteriales > Oscillospiraceae > Ruminococcus > Ruminococcus sp. OM04-4AA. The sequence continues at coordinate 1,777 of NZ_QTZH01000111.1, forward strand.
ACAAGAAGAACAGCCAAAGAAAGAACATCAAGAGGGCTACTGAAAAAGGACGACAGTATCTTATGAACGCTCTGAAAAATGACCCATTGGGTATGAGGGCGATTGATACTGTTAAGCAGTCGGACGCTAAAGAATGGGCTATCAGAATGAGCGAAAAAGGATACGCCTATAAAACGATTGATAACTACAAGCGTTCCTTGAAAGCGTCATTTTACATGGCGATACAAGACGACTGTATCAGAAAGAACCCGTTTGAATTTAAGCTAAGTGATGTTCTGGAAGATGATACGGAGCAGAAAGTTATCCTTACACCAGAGCAGGAAGAACGCCTGCTTGCCTTTATGGAAAAGGATAAGATTTACAGCAAGTATTATGATGAGGTTGTGCTTCTGCTGGAAACGGGACTTCGTATTTCTGAATTTTGCGGACTAACGACGCATATTGATATGCAGAACAGAATACTCAATATAGACCACCAGTTATTGAAAGACAGCGAAATCGGCTACTATATTGAAACGCCAAAGACCAAAAACGGAAAACGAGAACTTCCATTGACAGAACGGGCTTATCAAGCAATCCAAAGAATACTAAAGAACAGAGGAAAGGCACAACCGTTGATTGTAGGTGGTTATAGCAATTTCCTATTCTTGAACCGTGAGGGCTTACCTAAAGTTGCAGGAAACTATGAGGGCATGGTGCGAGGACTAATTAAGAAGTATAACAAGTATCACACGGACAAGTTACCGAACATCACACCACATTCATTCCGACATACTTACTGTACGAATATGGCAAACAGAGGAATGAACCCAAACACCCTGCAATATCTTATGGGACACGCTAACATAACCATGACACTTGGCTATTATGCACACGGTACATTTCAATCTGCAAAAGCAGAACTGGAAAGACTGGCTTGTTAATATCGGAGCTTATATTTACTACTCATTTACTACTTTTGGTTGCATTTTCATGCTGGTAAATGCCAGCTTATGCAAGGTATCTTCCAAAAAGAAAATACCGATAAAGCCCTAAAATACGGGATATATCGGCATTTACCAACTT
>NZ_QTZH01000112.1:0-2812 GCF_003462585.1 Ruminococcus sp. OM04-4AA
TATTCAGATAGTAAAGTTGTCATAATGTAATACTGTGGTGATGATACGCCAAATGCAAATAATATACTATCAAATATAAGATTACATATACCACCAATAATATAGAATATAGACAACTTATTCTCAAATCCCCTTATAAGGATTACCTGTGTACCCATGACAATTTCAAGAGCCCATGATATAGCTCTAAAAGCAAATACCTGTGTTACGATACCACCAGCCATATAACGTGTTCCATACATTATAACAGTTGCGTGAACACCAAGAGCAACAAGTCCCATACCAATAGGAGCCATAAAGAAACTGAAAATACTACTGCTCTTATTTATAAGATCCTGGTAAGATTTCTCATCTTCAAGACCTATATAGTAACTCAAACGTGGAACACTGACACTTATAGCACCACTAATAACACCCGATATAAGCATGATCATTCTCTGACCATTGGCATAGTATGAAACCTGCTCAGGCGCACCTATCTTAGATACAAAAGTAAGATCAAGGTTAGTGTAGAGCATTCCAGCATTGGCAAGAAGGAAAAGGCCAATAAGTGGTTTAATAAGATGTTTAAAGTTCTCAAGAGGAACCTTAACAAACTTAACATCCTTCTTTATCCATAAATAACTAAGAAAATAGTTAAGAAACTGGCTTGCTGACATAATTATCGCATACTGAACAATATCATCTGCTTCTTTAACGAATGCAAATATAGATACTAACATAAGAATACGTATAAAAAGTGTCTTATAGAATAAAAACGTATAATTTTCGAAAGCTTCATTTATCCATTCAATATAGAAAATCTGGGCAATAAGCTGAACACCAAGAATAAGCATAAGTAAATGCACACTTGGACTCTTGCTGTAAATCGGCATTATAATAATATAAAAAACTGTTGTTACAGCTGTACAGAAAAGAGATATATAAAACAATGTAGAAAACATTGTATTAAGTTTTTCTGCGTTATCTTTAACCTTACTTATCTCCCTTATACCATAGTTATAAACACCAAGTGTTGCAAATGGTATAACCAGTTAAGGTATGTATTAGCTATGTTAAATTCACCATATAACTGTTTACTTAAAATACGTGATAAATAAGCAGTAGTTATAAGTGGAAAAAATATATTTAAAAGTCTTACAAGTGTATTGGCTAACGCATTAAGCCTTATATCTTTCATAGAGTCTCTCCTATTTAAACCCCTGTTCTTTTTTCATATTTCCAAAATGGAAGTTTCAAAAATCCCACAACACTTCCTATTCCATAACTTACATGTAACAAGAAAAATAGAATCGGTAGCAACAATTGCTGCCAATATTTCTTCTGCCCCTTCACTGCCATAAATGACATAAGGATTGCCAGACAACTATACGCTCCCCACATGAGTTTAGCTAACAAAGAATGGTGACAGACTGCAAGCGCAGATGTCACAACAATGCCTCCTACAAATGCAAAAGGCACAAAATGATAAATTGCTAAACACTCTGGGCACGCCTTTAATGTCAGTGCAACCCAATATCCATTTCCATATTTCTGTTTTAACATTCCTGAAAGGGTACTTCTAGCGTGCTGATAAGATATAATCTCTGGTGAATAGCAAATCTGATAACCGGCTTTACGAATTCTATAATGAAATTCATTATCTTCTGTCCGTCCCAACTGTTCATCAAACCCACCTACTTTCTCCAAAACTTCTCTTCGATACGCACCATGAAAAAGAGATTTGACATACTGTTTCTTTTGACTTCTTCTGTAAGAAGCCATACTACTACCAAACATCGACTGTTCCGCAAGAAGAAGTGTTTCCTTCCACGGTGTACTCTCATCAATCATATTTGGTCTTGGACCACCTGATACCATTTCTCCAGATTCCAAAATTTCTACGTTTTTCCTCACAAATTCAGGCGGAATAGACGCATGTGCATCTACACGGATCATAACATCCCCTGAAAAATTTTTGATTGCAACATTCCATCCTGAAGCCTGCTTTTTTCCTGGATTTTTCAAAACCTGAACATTCTTGAAATCAGTCATCTGCTGTTGAAATCTATCCATGATCTCTTTTGTGGAATCTGTAGACATACTGTCGATCAGAACCACTTCCATCTTCCCATGGTCATAATCCTGAGCTTGGATATCTTCCAAGAGTTTTCCCAAAACTTTTTCTTCGTTATAAGCAACAACGCAAACAGATACTATCATCTTACATTTCCCCTACTTCATTACTTGATCACAGCAATCACGGTTTTAATCATTGTACTAATATCACGTAAGAAACTGAACTTTTCAATCTCTCTCAAATTATACACCATCTTTGCCGGTAATACTTCATTTATATATACTTCATCAGCATTCTCTGCATTTTCAAGAAGTTTTTCTTCATCTTTGTATTCAATACTTGTACGGGAAGTTACTCCTGCCGGTAAAAGAAATGTTGCCATCATTTCTTCTGTATAGTGAGCTGTATACTTCGGTACTTCCGGTCTTGTACCAACAAAAGTCATATCCCCTTTCAAGACGTTAAATAGCTGTGGCAATTCATCCAGACGGACCTTTCTAAGCAGATGTCCCATTCTTGTAATACGTGCATCACCTTTTGTTGTAACCTGTGTTCCAAGCCTATCTGCATTATTAACCATTGTTCTGAATTTCCAAATTTTAAATTTTCTTCCGTAGGTTGTCACACGAACCTGTTTAAATAAAACAGGTCCTTTAGAATCCAATTTAATCATAACACTAAGTATGATAAGAACTGGAGATAAAATAATGATCATAATCAAAGAGCATATAATATCAAATGCTCTTTTCAATT
>NZ_QTZH01000113.1:0-2770 GCF_003462585.1 Ruminococcus sp. OM04-4AA
ACTATTTATGTTTTGGTTTTGCTTAATCTATTAAGAAGAATAAGTAAAATGACGATACGTGATTTTCTTTATTTTGACAAACAAAATGAAAAGAAAAATGTTCCGTGACAGTAAAAAAAGAAATGTCATTTTTGTTTTAAGTATTATTCTTGGTGCGATTTCTCTTTTTCTCTGGAATTCACGTTGTACTATGGATAATTTTAATAAGCAAGAAACACTTACTTATTTGATGGTAAGCGTAATCATGTTGATTATCAGCATTTATGGTATATCTACAACTTGTGCAGATATGTTCTTGACTGTTATCTTAAAATTTTGTATAATAGGAATTGAAGTTAAATTAGATGCTAAAAATTTGTAATTAAGAAGGAGGGATTCGTCATGTTGGTATTCCAAATGCGTAATGTAGATAAAACATCTACTGTTTTGAAACAGACTAAAAACAGTGATTACGCAGATAAATAAATACGTTAGATTAATTCCTACCAGTGACTAATCTTATGACTTTTTAAACAGATAACTAAAATTACAAACAAATCGTTTAACTTCTGTATTTATTTTACAGATGTAATCACTTCAGGAGTGATTACATGAACAAAAATATAAAATATTCTCAAAACTTTTTAACGAGTGAAAAAGTACTCAACCAAATAATAAAACAATTGAATTTAAAAGAAACCGATACCGTTTACGAAATTGGAACAGGTAAAGGGCATTTAACGACGAAACTGGCTAAAATAAGTAAACAGGTAACGTCTATTGAATTAGACAGTCATCTATTCAACTTATCGTCAGAAAAATTAAAACTGAATACTCGTGTCACTTTAATTCACCAAGATATTCTACAGTTTCAATTCCCTAACAAACAGAGGTATAAAATTGTTGGGAATATTCCTTACCATTTAAGCACACAAATTATTAAAAAAGTGGTTTTTGAAAGCCGTGCGTCTGACATCTATCTGATTGTTGAAGAAGGATTCTACAAGCGTACCTTGGATATTCACCGAACACTAGGGTTGCTCTTGCACACTCAAGTCTCGATTCAGCAATTGCTTAAGCTGCCAGCGGAATGCTTTCATCCTAAACCAAAAGTAAACAGTGTCTTAATAAAACTTACCCGCCATACCACAGATGTTCCAGATAAATATTGGAAGCTATATACGTACTTTGTTTCAAAATGGGTCAATCGAGAATATCGTCAACTGTTTACTGAAAATCAGTTTCATCAAGCAATGAAACACGCCAAAGTAAACAATTTAAGTACCATTACTTATGAGCAAGTATTGTCTATTTTTAATAGTTATCTATTATTTAACGGGAGGAAATAATTCTATGAGTCGCTTTTTTAAATTTGGAAAGTTACACGTTACTAAAGGGAATGGAGATAAATTATTAGATATACTACTGACAGCTTCCAAGAAGCTAAAGAGGTCCCTAGCGCCTACGGGGAATTTGTATCGATAAGGGGTACAAATTCCCACTAAGCGCTCGGGACCCCTTGTAGGAAAATGTCCTAAGTGTGGCAACAATATTGTATTAAAAAAATCGTTTTATGGTTGTTCAAATTATCCTGAATGTAAGTTTACTTTAGCTGAACATTTTAGAAAGAAAAAACTAACCAAAACGAATGTAAAAGAATTACTGGAGGGAAAAGAAACCCTGGTAAAAGGAATCAAAAACAAAGAGAAAAAGCCCTACAATGCCGTTGTAAAAATTGGGGAAAAGGGATATATTGATTTTATCTCTTTTTCAAAATCAAAACCACCGGCTTAGCCGGTGGTTTGTACTAGCCCTATAAGGCTTATTACCGACGCTAAGTCTAAAGACTCATCGAATTTGGTTCGCCAACTGTACCGTCATTTACTTATCAAGCCCTATGGGGCTTATTTTATTTATTTAGGTTTACTGGCTCACCCGTAAACGGGTCAATATATTCTTTTAGTGTCATCTGATCATACTCTAAATCATTTTGTAATTGATTTTGAATATATTCTTGTATCTTCTTTGCATTTTTCCCTACAGTATCTACGTAATATCCTCTGCACCAGAAATGGCGATTTCCATATTTGTATTTTAAATTTGCATGGCGTTCGAAGATCATAAGTGTACTTTTTCCTTTCAAATGCCCTACAAAACTTGAAACACTTAAACTTGGTGGTATCTTTACAAGCATATGCACATGGTCTGGGCATATCTCTGCCTCTACTATTTCTACACCTTTTCTTTTGCATAGCATACTTAAAATATTCGCAATATCCTGTTTCATCTTCCCATACGCTACTTTTCTTCTATATTTTGGTGCAAAAACAATATGATACTTACAATTCCATTTCGTATGTGCTAAACTGTTTATATCCATTTGGATAACCTCCTTTGATTTTATGTGGTTGGCGAACCAACATAATTATATCACTGGAGGTTTTTTACTGTAAGCTTAAGCAATGCTGACTCACCGGCCTAGCCGGTGGTTTATTTGTTCATCAAAGTTCCGTTTCTCTTCTGAGAAACTCCACTGTGCTGAACAGGCTTAAAGCCTAACAATAAACATAAAAGCCCTTTAAAGAGGGCTTTTATATATTAATCACAAATCACTTATCACAAATCACAAGTGATTAATCACAAATCACTTGTGATTTGTGATTCTTAATGATACAATATTACTATGTTTTAGCTTTAAAGGCTCGTACAGACTATATGTTTTGTGCGGGCTTTTTTCATACCCGAAAAAATTTAAAAAATTTTTCAAAAGAGGTCATTAAATCACACCTAG
>NZ_QTZH01000114.1:0-2768 GCF_003462585.1 Ruminococcus sp. OM04-4AA
TAGATTCATAGTTTCGAATCCATTGTTGGACAGATGCAAGACTTACATCAAACATATCGGCAATTCGCCGTTGGCTTTCTTTTCCATCCAGATATAGATTTACAGCATACGTCTTATCCTCAACAGATACTTTTCTTTTAGACATAAAATATGCTCCCTCCTAAGTGACAAGTTTTTATTATTTCACTTGTCTACCTAGAAGGGAGCATATCACCCTCACGGGTAAAAGCCTTTTTGCAAAAATATTATTTTATCTGCAAACCATTCGACACTATTTCATCTGTTGCAAATTTCTTTTTTAATGAAGGTGTTGCAAAAGTGTTGCAAAAGACAACAACCACTAAATGCAAAGTCTGCAAACCCGCATAAATTCTGAGGTTTCATGCACCTCCAAACTAAGCGTCCCTATTCAAACTCGGCAAGTTCAAAGATATTCTTAAATATATTTGTTTAAGTTTTATATCTTTTTTGCCGTTATTTTATTTCTGTTACATATATTATTTTGGCTCGCTGATTTTCTGTTGCCAATTTGTTGCCACTTCATTATAACTGGTGCAGATAAGTTTGACAACATTCAATTTGAGAACAGTGCATATTTATCTTTGTTTTACAAGATCATATCCACTCGCATCATTCTCACTTTTATCATACGCATTATTGATATATTTTTCTGGATCATCCATAAATGTTTCTTCTTCAACAAAAGTAATATATGAACCATTTAACCAATCATATGTTTTACATTTATCACAATGCCATTGTTCCGGATTTGAATTAAAATGGTTCTGCGAAATAATGTCGAACACTTTATCTAATTCATATGATACCGTCGAAGAACCATGACAATTTGTTCCACTTTTTTTGAACCACTCATAACTATTATCCACTTTCATAATAACAGCTACAACTCCATTTGTATGTGAAGTTCTATCTTTACGCGTTATATCTTTCAAACAATATTCAATCTCCCAGTCAATCCATTTACTCTCTTTCATGTTGGGTGATAAAATTACAATTGTAACAGAAGTATCATACATCATATCTTTCAAATTCTTTTTAATATTTTCAGTCGATGTATCCGTTAAATCGGGTGATTCACTTGTTTCACCTTTATAGTATGTAGCATCCTCTCCAAGTGCAGTTATGATATCATCACGTAAATCCTGTGCTTCACTCCACTTATATGAAATAAAAGTCTTATGTGCCATATTTCCTTTCCTCCCATTTTATCTTGGACTATATTTTCCATTTTCAAACAATTTAATAAACGAAAGAATGTTAGTTATTAGTTCTGATTTACTAGATTTAGAATTTAATTTTTTAAATGCTTCAATCAATACGTCATCAACATTCGTATAAAAATCTGACATATTTGAGTCCACTTTTTCCCATATTTCTTCCGCCATATATCCCGTACATCCAACAGGCACTATCAAACAATGTCGTTCTAACGCAATCTTGTATTCTGATTCTACACCGTTAGCCAATACAATTTCTCCATCAACTAATTTGTTACCAAATAAGAAGATTGACACACCAGACCTAGAAATCATATCTTCTCTATACTTTTTCCATAAAATCTGCCGAGTATTATTGTCCTCTATTCCTTGTGGAAATGGACGTAAAAGTAATCTATCCTCATTTATACTTTTTCGTTTCATATATATTTCTTGTAATGCGCCAATAATAACAGCACTACCCACACCTAAACCAAAGCCTGAAATTATATTAAAATCCTGCAAAATTAATTCTTTACTTAATGATTCGATAAATTCTAAAGCCTCTTTTTCAGTATACTTGCCATATTCTTGGGCACTACCTGAAATAAAAACATTATTATGATTCAGTCTTTTATCTATTTCATTTAAAATGTCCGTAATTTCTTTATACTCATCAATAAGGAGAGCACGTATATTATAACGTTTAAGATCTTCAATAAAAAATTCATGTTTACGTTGTGCATACTCATACTCGGCTCGATTATTATAATCTTTTTCATTTACTCTACGCATAATTGCATAATGCTGTCTATTATTTTGCTCTCCATAATCAATTCTAACCCGACTTAATATATAATCAATATTTGGATCTGAAAAACTAAATCCAATAAACAAAAATGTTTTTGAAATCAAATCTCCACTTAATGCCGTAATGAATTGTGCATGTTCTCTATAATATTTTTCATAGTCATCTTTTATTAATATCGCTTCATCAGGGTTGTTCTTATCTCCATGCATTTTATATACAACGGCATCCCGGTGTGGTTTTGTAAGAGAAAGTTGTTTATTATTATACTTTATATCTACAATCCTTTGAGCTTCCTCTAATGCTTCTTCAATCAAGGAGTCATAATTTGTTGTCCAATATGTAAAAATCGGTAACCGTGCGATAATACGATGATTTTCATCAATGCCTTTTTCTTTGTTAAACTCATCAAAAATCAAATCATTAATAATGCTTCTATTTCTATTTTTATTATAACAATACTGAGCTAAAGAAACTAAATCATACTCCTTATCAATATCCAACTCCAAATCATCTGCTACATCTTTAAGTAGATTTTTCCAATCAACATATCCCGCACTTTTAGAAAACCCTGCTCCGATGAACATTGCAGCACTATTATTTTTAATTTCTTTTACATACCTATCAATAAATGAAGAGATTTCCTTATTCATATTAATCCTCTTTTCTTTCACTGTTTTTTATCCCATATATTACATATCATTTCAAAGTAGTCATTACTTTAAATTTTAAATATATTAAAG
>NZ_QTZH01000115.1:0-2644 GCF_003462585.1 Ruminococcus sp. OM04-4AA
ATATTATTTTTATTGCTTTCAGTTGTTATTTTAGGTATCTCCTATCTTATTAGCTTAACAATACTAAAGAAAAAAGAGTTTTAGAAAAGAGAGGTGTGCTTATGGACTTGACTATTTTGGTAGTAGGATTGATATTGGGCGTTGGTATTCCTTTAAGAAATAAGGCAATCAAAAAGCGTAGAGAAAATATGAAAGAGAAAGGAAATGAGGAAAAATGAAAAAATATGAATATTTAGAAATTGATTATACTGCGAAAGGTGTTGTGTTCCTTTGCACCGATAAACATAAGGAAGTTATAAATAGCTATGCAGAAAATGGGTATCGCTATGTTGGTTTTATACCTACAGAAATTGACGCAAAAGGTTGTATGCGAAAGATTGATTTAATTTTTGAAAAAGAAGATTAACTCATTTTAGGGAGTTGGTTCGAATGATAGGGTTAAAAAAACGAGATATTAAAAAAGCATTAAAGGCTGGTGCAAAGGCTGGCGGTATGTCATTAGCTGATGTACGGGAAAATATTGAAGCAACGATTGATGAAGCTATGAATAGCACCGACCCAGAGGTGCAGGCAAATTTTAAAAAGTATTTTGGGAATAAACGCCCTACACCAGAAGAATATATTTATATCATTACGAAAAAGACAAAGGCAAAATTATAATAAAAGGGTCGTGGAAATGCTTCACAAAATTGTGATCTGCATTATCACGGCTCTTTTACTCTCTGTTTACTTTCAAAACTGTAAGTGTAATTGAATACTGCCCTTGCTATAATTTAATTGTATTCCAAAACAAATAAATGTGGCAGGAAGAAAGGAGCGATTTTTAATGGAACACATTTTAAATTTAGAGCAAGTAAAAAAATACTACGGGGGTAACTCTGGAAATATCACAAAGGCAGTAGACGGTATTTCTATGTATGTAGACAAGGGCGAATTTGTCGCAATAATGGGAGCTAGTGGTTCTGGAAAGACTACCCTATTAAACTGTATCTCTACGATTGATACTGTAACCAGCGGACACATTACAGTCAACAATCAAGATATTACCAAAATCAAAGATAAAGATTTTGCTGATTTTAGACGTGAAAATCTAGGGTTCATTTTTCAAGATTTCAACCTTTTAGATACCTTAACGATTGAAGAAAACATTTCTTTGTCATTGGTAATCAACAAACAGAACCCTGCTGATATTGACAAACGAGTTCATGCTATCGCTGATAAATTGGGTATTCGTGATATTTTATCGAAATTTCCTTATGAAGTTTCTGGCGGACAAAAACAGCGTTGTGCTTGTGCAAGAGCCTTAATCAATGAACCGAAACTGATATTAGCTGATGAACCGACGGGAGCTTTGGACTCAAAATCTTCCAGATTGTTACTAGAAACAATGTCTGACATCAACAAGAAAATGCAAGCTACTATTTTAATGGTAACACATGACCCGTTTAGTGCGTCTTTCTGTGAACGTATTCTGTTCTTAAAAGACGGTAAGATATTCAATGAAATTTTCAGAGGGGAAAAAAGCAGAAAAGATTTCTTCAATGAAATACTGGATATATTAACCTTGCTCGGAGGTGAAGTTGGAAATGTTAGGTAAATTAGCGGTTAGAAATACAAAAAGAAGCATTAAAGATTATTTGATTTATCTGATAACGATTACGATTTCATTTTCATTGATACTTGCGTTTAATTTAATTGCAAGTTCTGATAAGGTTGTAGAGTTATCTACTGGTATGGGGTCATTCAAAACAGTATTAACTTTTATCAATGCTGTAATTGTATTTGTTGTATGTTTTCTGATTAACTATACGACAAGGTTCATGTTTGAAAAAAGAAGTAAAGAATTAGGGACATATATGCTTCTTGGAATAAAGAAAAAGAAAGTTGCACATTTACTTGTAACAGAGAATATATTACTGGGATTTTTAGCATTTGTACTATCTATTCCGCTCGGCTTTCTGTTCAGTCAGTTTGTATCATTAGTTATTGTAAAAATGCTGGGTATTCCAGAGGTTATATTTATTTCTTTAAATCTTATTTCTATCGAATTGCTGGCAATTTATTTTATGGCGATATACGTATTGGTTTTGCTTAACCTTTTACGAAGAATTAGAAAAATGACGGTACACGACTTCCTTTATTTTGACAAACAAAATGAAAAGAAAATGTTCCGCAGTAGTAAAAGAAGAAATATTATTTTTGTTATAAGTCTTTTGTTAGGTATAGCTTCTTTAGTTTTTTGGCACACACGATTTAATTTTGAAAACTATAGTACAAGTGAAAACATCAGTTACTTAACAATTTGTATTTGTGTATTGATTATCAGTATATATGGTATTTCTGCAACCTGTGCAGATATGTTCTTGTCTGTTTTGTTAAAAAGCAAAAAACTAAAATATAAAAGTGATAATTTGTTTGTTGCCAGAACCTTTGCGTCTAAGGCTCGAACAATGGGTTTCACATTCGGGACACTCTCCATGTTGATATTACTATCTTTATTGTGTTTGAATTTTTCCAGTATCAACAAAGGTGTATATCAATCCACGATAGAAAGAAGTTCTCCCTATGATATTAGTATTTATGAAGTTAAAAAACCATTTAGTGATTTTAGCGAATACCTAGATTATATTGATGATGAATATAC
>NZ_QTZH01000116.1:0-2630 GCF_003462585.1 Ruminococcus sp. OM04-4AA
AGGATGCAAAAAATACATAATTTCTATTTTTTTGAATGCTTCCTTCACACTTTCGAGAATATATTAAAGAATTGTTTCTTCTTTTAAATCCATTCATTTGCAGCACTTCCCGATAATTGTGGATATATATGTGCTAATGCATGGTTATAATACGAAGGATGCAAAAAATACATAATTTCTATTTTTTTGAATGCTTCCTTCACACTTTCGAGAATATATTAAAGAATTGTTTCTTCTTTTAAATCCATTCATTTGCAGCACTTCATCTAATTGTGATTCTGCCATATTTAAAATCGTATTTTTTACATCCTTATCCATAAACTATCTCCTTATTGTTATGCTATGCGTAATTGTAATACCTTCACTCTGCCCTACACCTATTGCTGGATTACTCTTACTAATTCGGTTGTCAAATTCCCGTTGAGCTTTCGTCTTCTGAGCTTTTCCTGATTTCACTTCTAACCCTATATATTCCTCATCCGGGGTAATTGCTGCACCATCATATACTCTAACCTGTCCAGTATTGTCTTTTGTATAAATTCTACCTTTCCTCACTCCCCATCCCTCTTTCTTACTTATTACATCCCAAACTTTTTCTTCTGCTTGTCCACCTGCCCTTTCACTTCCTTTAGGACTTGCAAATTTCCCGTTTGGTGTTCTCCATCCATTATTCCATTTTACCTCTGAACTTGCTTCTTGTTTTTTGGATGCAAAAAATTGCAAATTCATTGACATTTGTTTATTTTCAGATACATTAGATTCTACATTTTTTACAAAATTAGAATCCTTGGTTGTCTTTTTCCAATCATCTGTGATTCCTTTTCTAGATAAAAGCATCCCCGTCCCAAAATCTTTTGCGACTGTTCCTACTGATACATCTCTACCATGCGCTAAATCATCAACTGTTCCAACTGCCGTATCTGCCACATTTTCAAGTGCACTCTTGGCTAATGGATTCTTCAGTGCTGATGAAGCAGTACTACTTGCCAAAGATCCTGTCGCAGCTCCAACACCGCCTGACACTGCACCGCCAATCGTACCCCATAAGAACCCATCGGCTGCACCACTTATAAATCCTTCTCCGCTAGCTGCACTTGAAATACCACCAAGAACTGCTCCGGTTCCTCCGCCGATCAAGGCACCACTTAATGCACCTCCGGCAATCACCGCTGCTGCTCCACCTGTAAGAACAGTTGCTGCCGCAAGACCTCCAAGGATTACTCCACCTGCAACAACCTTTTTCACTGCGCTCCAATCTACTTTTCCCAAAAGAGAGGAAATACGGTTATTGGTTGTACACATTTCTTTATGAATTGTTGCACGAATCTCGCTGGTTCGTTCGGCTGCATAGGATTTAAACGAGCTATAGACTTTCTTCGCTCCATTTCCCACATAACTGAAACCGCCTCGTATTCCGCCATTGCTTACCGCTTTCACAAATCCAGATCCGGCAGATGCTACTTTCTGATAAGTCTGTTTTGCTTTTTTCTTGACGGTGTTTTTTGCCTGTTGGATTACCTGCTTTGGATGGGACACTGTATTTTGCACCCATTTAGCAGCCGATTTTACTCCACTGACAACTGTTTTTGCAACACTCTTCGCAGCTTTTGTAACCGTTTTTACTGCTTTTTTCGCCGCACTCTTAATCCTGCCCCATAATGAATGTCCTGTTGGGTCACTGTAATTCAGCGGATTATTGGTCGTATAATCGTAGCGGTTTCTGGTCAGTGGATTTTCTGTCGTTCCAAGGTCACTATCTTCAGTTGTAAAGGTTCCGTTCTCTGCGTTATAGTATCTTGCCCGCAGATACTGAAGTCCTGTTTTTACATTTGTGGACTCCCCATTGTAACCGTAATAATTGACTCCATCTGCGGTTCCTGATGTAAGATTTCCGTATGGATCATACTGATAGCTGTTCGTCAGATTAGCTGTTTCGGTCAGGATTCCGGTCACGCTGTTTCTTCCGTCATATAAATAATAACTGCTTTCTGTGGATTTATCAACGCTTATACGTTCTCCGATTCCACTTTCTCCATAAGTATAAGTCTGACGGATTTTCTCGTCTGCTCCATACTCTGCGAGGACTTCTGTATTCTCACGATTGATATCGTTGATATACTCTGTCAGTGTATAACCTTTGGCATTTGAACCGCCTTTTACCAGAGATGCAAGCTGTTCTTTCGGACTGTCTCCATCTTCTGTACGCTGGTTCTCCGGAATCAGGACTTCATCGCCATAACAGTCTTCCCATTTATAGGTGTTATCCAGTTCGAATACCCGGTTGTTATCTCCATCGTACATGGCTGCCATTAGGACTGTTCCACCCTGTTTTACCACTGCCAGACGATTTTCTGCTGTATATTCATAAGTAACCGGATCAGCACTGTTTGTCTTATCGCATTCCTGAATCAGATTGCCATCTTCATCATAGCTGTAGGTTGTTCCCGGATCGCCCCAGATCTTTGCATTGGTCCGCTTGATGAGCTGGTTGGAATCGTTATACTTGTAATTATATTTTGCTTTGCTGACACCATCTTCAATCTTCTCATAAGAAGTCCGGTTTCCGATCTTGTCATACGTATAATTATGGACTGTCTTTTTACCGCCCTCTGCTTTTTCTGTACAGCGTG
>NZ_QTZH01000117.1:0-2561 GCF_003462585.1 Ruminococcus sp. OM04-4AA
CACCATAATAACTGTATAATCTCTGGATATTTTCTTAAATTTTTTCATTACCGCTTTATTTCCTGAATAAGACATTCCAAATATATTCCAAGTATAATCTATCTCCATTTCAAGAAAATCATCATCGATTCTTATTTTATACAAATGAAAATCCATAGGAATTATACTATCGGGCATTTCAGCAATCATTTCACTTCGAGTCTTTATTTTACCCCAATACTCTTTGACGGATGCTTCATTAGAAAAATCCGGTACCGGAATATCCTTCATTTCACCCAAAAGTTCTGGTTCATACTGCAAAATCAAACTCTCTTTTAGACATTTTATTTGTTCAATATATTCTCTATCAGCGGGAGCAGTTTCGGTCAATTCGTATTTATCTTTTGCATACCGCACTGTTTCAGAAAGAGAATGAGGATTTGCAACTATTGTCTTCTCTACTTTTTTTCTCTTATATCTATATATGCTATTTTTGATTCTAATCTTTAATGGTTGCTTTTTTGAATGTCCTGCTATAAAAATGCTTGTAGGACCATCTGCACCACCTATGATTGAAATCGCATTTTTACTTTTTTGCTTCATTCGCTTTTTCATTCACCTTTTCCTCACAAATCCCGATTTCTATTTTTGTTTCCATAGCATGGTGTACTCTTTTTCACCAGTAGCTTCATCTAAATCTTCACATTGAATAATGAACCCTTCTCTTTGGTAAAAAGAAATTGCTCTGGCATTTTTCTGGTATACATTTAATCGTAAGCTAACTTTTTTATCCTTAATATAATCCAATAAAAGTTTACCTATGCCACATGACTGCATTTCATCAGAGACAAAAACACCTTCGATATATTCATCATTTAGTCCTACAAATCCTTGTATCTTTTTATCCGCTTCAAACACATAGATTTCGGATTGTAACATCATTTCTTTTACTAGTTCATAATTACTTTTCCAGTATTGATTGGAAATAAAATAATGTGCTTTCAGATTTGTCTTTAACCATATGTCAGCAACTCTATCAATATCTCCGTTCAGCAACTTTCTAATCATAACAAATATTCTCCACAACTACGTCCTTTATGCTTTTTTCTTTTATCCATTCTATCACAAGCTCACCATTAATCATCAATTTTTTGATATTTTTTATTTCCTATCGTAAGTACAAGATATTTTCTTGTTTATAACTATTCGTTTCTAATAAAAAGTGAAAATGCAAAGTAAGCGATATCTGTAGCACTTTATGAAAAGATTCCAAAAGAAAGAATGGATGCATGTAAAACACTTGGTTTTGACTTTTATACGGATGGTGAAGAATACGGTGGGAGATATGAGCTTATTACAGGAAATCGTTTGATTGGCCCAACTTCAGAGAATCCATATCTTACAAAGCCAGCTATAAGTCAGGCGATTAAAGATGCGAAAAACTATTTGGAACAAAAAGAAAAGAGTCTTGAGAAGCAGGGGAAACATTTGGAAATCACAGAAAGATCAAAGACACTTCCTACCAAAAAAGTGAAAGAACAGGAAAGATAAGGAGTGAATGAGAATGAATCAATATGTAATCTATAGAGTGAAGGATACGGAGATTGGAAAGAAATTAAAACACATGCCTTATAACGAATTAGGGGAATTAGTTCAGGAGGTAAAGGCAGAGAATTATGAGCAGATCTATTTCGGATTGCTAGAAGATAATAAAAAGACATATCAGCTGCGAAAGGATTTGGAAAAGCAGATTGAACCGGGAAAGAAATTGGAGGTCGGAGATGTGATTGTAACGAATCGAGAGGGACTTGCAGTCTCTCATTATGTGGATACCGATACATTGCTCACTCTCCCGGGATTTATAAATTTGACCGATTCAGATGCAGTAATCAAGGTTGATACAGAAGATTATGAAATTGAGCAGTATCCAGGAAAATGGAGAAGCGTGGATTATCTGATCTTTGAAGGAAAAAGCTATTTTCTCATGGAAAATCAGAAATATGGGAAAGATACAGCGGCACTTGTACTGAATCAGTATGGCAAGGTGATTCTTGATGAGTGTAAAGATGGCTTTGATCAGGATACGATCGATAGGATGAAATCAGCTGTCCAGAAGTTCAATGAACAGGAAAAACAGAAGGGAGCTACCAAAGAACGGCTTTCGGCATGGCAGAAATACTTTATCAATGGGGAATACCTTCGATCTGCAGAAATGGCAGAGGAACAGAATTACAATATGATCGATGGAAGAATCAACAATCTGCTACCGAAAAAGGAGAATCCAGAAGTACCAAAGAAGAGGAAATCTGTCCTTTTGCGTTTGTATAAACACTGCTGTGAGGTTGCAAAGAAACAGGGAAAGCCAATGCCGAGGCGGTATCAGGGGATGGAGATGGAGCGGAATCGTAAATAGATAAGAAATGACAAAGGGTGTGGGAGAAATCTCATTGCCCTTTTTTGAAAAAGAGTTGTCTGATATATATATAATAACCAAGTGAGAATTGTAAATTTTGCTGAAAATATAAATGAATCGTTGATAATATTGTGCATAAAATGGAAAAATGATAAAATCAAAAATGTGG
>NZ_QTZH01000118.1:0-2547 GCF_003462585.1 Ruminococcus sp. OM04-4AA
GTAAGCGTCCAATAAGAGGGTGTATCGAAATTTCTGGCTGTTGCATGTAAACTATTGATTAGAGTTTTGGGAGTTGACTCTGAAAACTCTAAATCTAATCTAAGGAGCAGGCTTATGGATCTTTCTTCTTTGACTCCAGACAAACAGGTGAAACTTCAATACTGGCTGGATGTAATACGGCAATGCAGGGCCTCCGGACTGACAAATCAGATCTGGTGTGAACAACACGATATCTCTTTGAAAAGTTATTATTACTGGCTTTCCAAAATTCGAAAGCTTGCCCTGGAAGAACTGCCCCGCAAGAAAAACGGCATCCACATGTGTACAGACCAACATTCAACTGCTTTAACGGAATCCCCGGCTGAGTTTGCGGAGCTTTCACTTCCGGACAGAAACATTTCCCGTTCCACTCCTGCAGCCATACTTCATATCGGATCCATAACAGTGGAACTTTATGAAGGCACATCTGCCCAGATGCTGGAAAACATTCTGAAAGCCGTGCAGTCATGTTAGGAGATCTTTCCCATGTGGAGAAAATCTATATCCGATGCGGCTACACCGATATGAGGAAGCAGCTCAATGGCTTGCTGGATATCATCCAGTACAACTTCAAACTGGATCCTTACAGCAATTCCTTATTCCTGTTCTGTGGAAAGAGGGCTGACCGGATCAAAGCAGTCCATTACGAGGGAGACGGTTTCTGCCTTTTATACAAACGGTACGAAAACGGACGTCTCCAATGGCCGCGGACCGGCGAAGAAGCAAAACAGATTTCTGATCAGCAGCTGCGCTGGCTTCTGGAAGGTTTGAACCCGGAGCAGCCAAAGGCGGTTCAGAAATGGCTCCCGCATAAGTCTGAAAATACTGAAAATCCTTAGAAATGCTGGGAAATCTGACGATTCTATGGTATAATAATCCTATCGAAGCGAAAGGGTTTTCATGTTATGTCAGCTACGGAACAGGAGTATAAAAATCATATCAAAGAACTGGAACAGCAGGTCCGGCTCCTGAAAGAGCAGGTTGATTTCCTGACCCGTAAACTTTATGGAACAAAATCCGAGAAGACATCTACTCTCGAAATCGAGGGGCAGATGTCTCTTTTTAATGAAATCGAAACCTGTGCGGATCCTGATGCACACGAACCGGAGCTTGTTGAGATAGAGAAGCACCTACGTAAAAGGAAGTACACCGGTCAGCGGGAAGAACTGGTAAAAAATCTCCCTCACAGCAAAGTACTCCATACCATAGATGAAAGGGAACAGATATGCGATAACTGCGGGAGTACGATGGTGAAAGTAGGGGAAGAATTCGTCCGCACGGAAGTACAGTTTATCCCTGCAAAACTCAAGGTGATTGACCATTACCGGGAAACGTATGAATGCAGGTCATGCCGGAAAAACGGAACTCCTTATATGGAGAAGGCTCCGGTGCCATATCCTCCCGTCCTGCATTCTCTGGCATCTGCATCTACCATCACCTGGCTCATCCACCAGAAGTTTGAATTAAGCATCCCGCTGTACAGACAGGAAAAAGAATGGGAGGCTTTGGGATTACGTTTAAGCAGAGCGACTATGTCAAACTGGCTTCTGGTTGTCTATCGGGACTGGCTTGTACACATCGTCCACCGTCTGAAGCTGGAACTTCTGAAACAGAGATACCTTCATATCGATGAAACACATGTACAGGTGCTGAAAGAACCGGGACGGAAAAATACGTCCGATTCCTATATGTGGGTTTACTGCAGCATCAGAGATGCCGTAAATCCCATCCGCTACTTCGAGTACCAGCCGGGACGAAGCGGGAAATATCCGGAAGCGTTTCTGAGGGAATATGAAGGTTATATCCATACAGACGCTTACTCCGGATACAATGCAGTTTCAGGAGTAAAAAGATGTCTTTGCTATACGCATCTGCGCCGGGCTTTCGTGGATGCTCTCCCAAAAGACATCCATAATTCGGAAGCATCAAAACCTGCGGAAGCAATCCTCCGTCTGAATCAACTCTTTAACATAGAGTCAGAGTTGGAGGCGTTCCCTCCTGATCAGAAGAAAAAAGAACGTCTTATCCGCGAGAAACCTCTTCTCGAGGCTTTTTGGTCATGGGCAGAAAAAAGTGCCATCGGAGAGCTGCCGAAATCCAAACTTTCAAAAGCTTTTCATTACGCCTTAAATAACCGTGAAGGTTTTTGGAATTATCTGGAAGACGGGAATTGTTCCATCAGTAATTCGCTTGCGGAAAACTGTATCCGTCCCTTTGTGATCGGCAGAAAGAACTGGCTATTCTCCGGCAGTCCGAAAGGGGCGGAAGCCAGTGCAGGAATCTATACATTGGTAGAGACAGCGAAAGCGAATGGGCTTGCCCCGATGAAATATATAAAATATATCCTGTCCGACATGCCGGGGAGTGCTTTTCTTGAACATCCTGAATATCTGGATGATTATCTGCCTTGGAATCCTCTTGTAAAAGAATTCTGTCGATAACCGTTGACCTTTTAGTATAAAAGGCTGACGGTTATTTTTCTATACACTGTTTTATTTGACGCTTACT
>NZ_QTZH01000119.1:0-2348 GCF_003462585.1 Ruminococcus sp. OM04-4AA
TACAAATGAAAAAGGAGTTTTAAATGATTTTTTTTATAATTGCAGCAATCATTCTGAAAAAGGAGTTTTAAATGATTTTTTTTATAATTGCAGCAATCATTCTAGTGCTTTTTATTGGATTTATAATTGCGTTGTGTTTATGCAAAGAATCAATAAATTGGCGTAGTCAAAAATATAACTATGATTTGGAACAAACGAAATCTGAAAACAAATAGATTATCTATAAAATGATTGCTAATCCGAAATGTGAGGTAAGTATTAATGAGTTATGGTGAAGAGCAGAGAAAAGAGATTGAAACAATTAAAAAAAGACAAATCAAGCTTGAGTTATCAGATGCAGATTGTGACCGGCTTGCGAGAAAGTGCGGGGAGTATGGTCTGACAATCGGAGAGCTGATAGAAAATTTTGTCGGAGATTTGGTAGACGGTACTTACTCCAACGGAAGTGATGAGAGAATGTATGCACAACAGTGGTTTGAGCGTTGTTGGTTTGGAATGTTCCCGGAACCTTCGCTTCTCAATCATCTACTTTCCGAAGGACATGAACCACAGCATTTTCTTGATGCATTAAACAACATTGAAACTGCAAAAAGAGACATAAAGCAATCCCAAAAGGACATCGCAGAGCCTACGGACGATTGGAAGAATATTTATCGTCACAAATACAACGATGATTTTACAAGCTATAAAATTGTTCATGCATATAATAACGTGGAAGAATTCATCGAACACGAAAAAGAATGTCTAGAATCATATAAAGATGACCTGAGAGAGTGGACAGAAGAAAGAGATATGATGTTGGAAAATTGGGATTCGTCAAATGTTGATTTAGAAAAAGAAATAGAAAATGTAAAAAAATGGGTGTCAGAAAAAGATAACTTACTTAAAATTATTGATAATAAAAAAACTGACATAGAAAAAAAAAGAAAATAAAAAAGTCAAAAAAACACCGGGTATAAGAGTTCGTTAAATGTTTTCTTCTCATGTACCGAATTTCGGTACATTGTTGGATATACCCTTCTATATTATGTAACTTATTATAGCAGGAGGAAAAAACAATGCAGCTTGCATATGATACATTGCTAAAATTAAATAGTGTCAGCAAAATGGAAATGAATTTTTTCCTCCAGTGTGTGCGTTATCAAGACGAGCACAGAAGAGTGATTGGTGTTTATTACAAAGAATTCATGCAGATATTAGGTATGAAAAGTAAGCAGACATTTTATAATGTTCTGCGTTCTTTGAGTGAGAAAAATTTACTTTCATATACTCAAAATGTCAAAGGGGATTTCGATATTTATCTCGAAAATCGAACGTTTTCACAGCAAAAGACACCAGATTACATAGATCTAAATAAAGTACTTTTTCAAAGCAAAGAATTTTTCAAAATGAAAGCACATGAAAAATATATGCTTCTTGATCTTATGCGTTCTACGGCAGTAAATAGAGGAATTCGTGTTATTAATGTAAAAGAGTTTTACCATAAATATTGTAATATATTACAAGTATCAAAAAGAATGATCCAGGTCTATTTACAGACATTACGCAAATATTTTTCTGTCCATATTAAGAATGGTAAATACTACATAAAATTTTTGGGTGGGAAATTATTTCAAAAACCAACAAAATCAATCAAAGGAAAACGAGCTACATATGTTTGTGTAAATACAGCCGCTGATCAGCAAAGAGAGTATGTAGGAAGTGTATTGCTGCGTCGAGAACAGCTTGCAAAAAAACGAGAGGAGGATGCGTCAGATCTTGGGAAATTGACACATCAGTATAGCAAGATCATTAAGGAAAGAGGAGAGGATACGATATCGATCATATCTGCAGTATTACATCGTTATGCAGAGGAAAGTATTATATTTGATGTCAAACATTTCCATAAGATGCTTAGAAAAGCCCTAAAACTGGAAAATTCACTGTGAACATTTTGCTCATGGTTTCTTTATGGTGCAAAAAATAGGGAATAGTCCATAAAGAAAAAGGGATAAATGAAATTTATGGAGAAAACAAAGGGTGATCAGAAGAAAATCAGTAGCATTATAATAATGTTTTGGTGATTCTGATAGAAGCCTTATTTTTTTGCTGTTTTGTGTGGTCTAAAAAATATGTAGAAAAATATAGAGCAGTCTAATATGAACGTGTTTTTTGAAAAAATAGATGGTGGTAAGTCTAAAAAACAAGTAGAAGTTTGTGTTTGAAAGTCCATTTTTGTGCATATCGGAAAAAGATGATAATCCATTAATAGAGCTGTTTATGGAGCATATTCGGTTGAAGTATATTAATTCTATATACATTCTTATTTTTATGTACCATATATTCAATCTGTTACGAAATAATTTCAT
>NZ_QTZH01000012.1:0-69147 GCF_003462585.1 Ruminococcus sp. OM04-4AA
ATGTGAAAAAAATACTATTTTATGTAAAGAGAGTTAAATAAATATAAAATTTTTCTTTAAAAACCTAAAAAAATGTGATATAGTGTAATACAACATATGATATTGAAATTCAGGAGGGAGAATTAAGAATGAACAATTATATGTATCTGGTTCCAGTTGCAGCTGTCATTGCTCTTCTTTTTGCAGCATACCTTGCAGCAAAGGTTAGCAAGCAGGATGCCGGAACTGAAAGAATGAAGGAAATCGCCGGTGCGATCGCAGAAGGTGCACGTGCTTTCCTGACAGCAGAGTACAAGATCCTTATTGTATTCGTAGTAGTACTTTTCGTACTGATCGGATTAGGAGTAGGTAATTGGGTAACAGCAGTTTGCTTCGTAGTTGGTGCTCTGTTCTCAACAATCGCAGGTTACTGCGGAATGACAGTTGCTACTAAGGCAAATGTCAGAACAGCTAACGCAGCTAAAGAGAGCGGAATGAACAAAGCTCTTTCCATCGCATTTTCCGGTGGTGCCGTTATGGGTATGTGTGTTGCTGGACTTGGTGCACTTGGTGTCAGCCTTGTGTACATCGTAACTAAGAATGTAGATGTATTATTTGGGTTCAGCCTTGGTGCTTCTTCCATCGCATTGTTTGCACGTGTTGGTGGTGGTATCTATACAAAGGCAGCAGACGTTGGAGCTGACCTTGTAGGTAAAGTAGAAGCAGGTATCCCGGAAGATGACCCGCGTAACCCGGCTGTTATCGCTGACAACGTTGGAGATAACGTAGGTGACGTAGCTGGTATGGGAGCTGACCTTTTCGAGTCTTACTGTGGGTCTCTGATCTCAGCACTGACACTTGGTGTTGCAGTAAGCGAAGTTTCAGGAGTATTATTCCCACTTGCAATCGCAGGATGCGGACTGATCGCTTCTATTCTTGGTACATTCTTCGTAAGAGGCGGAGAGAACACAAATCCTCAGAAAGCTCTTACAAAAGGAAGCTATGCTTCTTCAGCAATTGTAATCATTGCTTCTTTAGCACTTAGCTGGGTGCTTTTCGGAAACATGAACGCAGCAATCGCAGTTATCGCTGGTCTGGTTGTTGGTGTTATCATTGGTAACATCACAGAGTACTACACATCAGCAGATTACAAACCGGTTAAAGGAATCGGAGAGCAGTCTGAGACAGGTGCAGCTACAACAATCATCAGTGGTCTTGCAGTTGGTATGAAATCAACAGCTATCCCGCTGCTTCTGATCTGTGTTGGTATTTTTGTTTCTTATAATGTATTTGGTCTGTATGGAATTGCTCTTGCAGCAGTTGGTATGCTTTCTACAACAGGAATCACTGTTGCAGTTGATGCATATGGTCCGATCGCAGACAACGCTGGTGGTATCGCAGAGATGTCCGGTCTTGATGAGTCCGTTCGTGACATCACAGATAAGCTTGACTCTGTAGGTAATACAACAGCAGCTATGGGGAAAGGATTTGCTATCGGTTCTGCAGCACTTACAGCTCTTGCGCTGTTCGTATCTTATGCAGAGACAGTAGGTCTGAAATCCATCAACCTTCTTGACTACAAAGTAATCATCGGTATCTTTATCGGTGGTATGCTTACATTCCTTTTCTCAGCATTCACTATGGAGTCTGTATCTAAGGCTGCATATTCAATGATCGAGGAAGTTAGACGTCAGTTCCGTGAGAAACCGGGCATCATGAAAGGTGAAGAGAAACCTGACTACAAGTCATGCGTTGCTATTTCTACAACAGCAGCACTTCACGAGATGCTTCTTCCAGGTCTGATGGCAGTTATCGTTCCTGTAGTAGTAGGTGTTCTTCTTGGAGTTGATGCTCTTGGCGGACTTCTTTCAGGATCCCTCGTAACAGGAGTTCTTATGGCCATCTTCATGTCAAATGCAGGTGGCGCATGGGATAACGCTAAGAAGTATATCGAAGAAGGAAACCACGGCGGAAAAGGTAGTGAGGCTCATAAGGCAGCCGTTGTTGGAGATACTGTAGGAGATCCGTTCAAGGATACATCAGGTCCGTCCATCAATATCCTGATCAAACTTATGACAGTTGTATCACTTGTATTCGCTCCACTGTTCCTTTCTATCGGAGGACTTCTGTAATACTTTTGCAATCCATATATGGATGATATTAAGAATATAAGTTGAAAGAAAACGTTCTCCGGGGATTTCCCCGGGGGACGTTTTTTTTCTGTGTTGCTTTTACTTGTTTTGTTATATAACTATAAAACTGGCTTGTATAAATATTTTAAAACTGGATATATCTAACAGACCAGGGCGCTGATATAATAAGGCGGTATGTTGGGGAAATTCACTTACAAGTCTGACATTATCCGTCAGGTAATTACTCAACATAAGAGATAACAAACAGGAGATTTACAAAATATGAAAAACGAAAGTATCAGCACAAAGAAAATCGTAATGACTGCATTTTTTGCAGCTATTATTTATCTGGGAATCCAGTCTTTCCGTATTCCGCTTCCGGCGGCTGTCGGAACACCATTTCTGCATTTCGGACACATTTTCGTAATGCTTGCAGTATTAATGCTTGGACCTAAGCTTTCAACTGTGGCAGGAGTTCTCGGACTTCTCGTCTTTGATGTATTGAACGGTTATATTCAGGCAATCCCGAATGTATTCGTCAGCACAATTATCAAATGTCTGCTTGTGGGCATGATCTTTCAGTCTCTGAAGAAAAAAGCTCAGGGAGATGCGAAGAAGGAATATGGTTATGCAGTCCTCTGTGCGGCTATCTACGGTATTACGAATATTATCGTAGACTTTATCTGGTCAACAGTTGAACTGGTCGTTCTCGGCAGTTCCTGGAGCGCAGCGTTGGCGGCAGAGATCACATCTATCCCGGCTACGATCATCAATGCAGGATTTACAGTAGTAGGAATTGCGATTCTGTATGTGCCGGTGAAGAAGGCTTACAAGAGAATTCTTGGAGCATAAGGAATCAATGAGTATAGGAAGTCAATGCCATAGTACGTATGCCTGATAATCAAAAAGGAGAATTATTAAGTTGGATATTGCAAAGATACAGAAGTTATTGCAGGAAGCAAAACTTGACGGATGGTTATTTACAGATTTCCAGGGACATGATTTTATCACAAAAGAGTTTCTTGAGCTTGGAAATCGTTTCTGTACAAGAAGGTTGTTCTATCTGATTCCGTCGCAGGGAGAACCCACCAAGGTTCTTTCGGCAATTGAACCGCTTCTCCTTGATCATCTACCGGGGAAGAAAATATTATATCAAGGGATCGAAGGACAGAAGAAAGTGCTGTCAGAATTATTGAAGCCGGGTATGAAGATTGCCTGCCAGTACTCTCCGGGTGGAAATGTCCCGACAATCAGCTCTATGGATGCCGGCCTGATCGAGTATCTTAGAACTTACGGAATCGAGCCGGTTACAAGTGCAGACTGATGCAGCACTTCGGTGCAGTACTAACGGAACATCAGATAGAAACACACCGACAGGTCGGAGTTATCATACATAAGATCCTTACTGATACGTTTTCTTGGATCCGAGAGAAGATTGATGCGGGAACATATATTGATGAGTATGCAATGCTTCAGAAGATGCAGGAGCTGATCAGGCAGGAAAACATTTATATGGATTCTCCGCCATTTTTCGGTATTGATGAGCATGCTTGTGATCCGGGATATGAACCGAAGGAAAATGGTTCGAAGCAGATTCGTGAAGGCAGCCGTCTGATTATAGATATCGCCGGCCGTCTCCCTGAGGAAGATGCGGTATATTATGATGTATCCTGGTGCATGAATGTCGGAGAAAAGATTGATCCGGAGTACAAAAAATGGTTTCAGATTGTATATGATGCGCGTAA
Organism: Ruminococcus sp. OM04-4AA; assembly: GCF_003462585.1. NCBI lineage: Bacteria > Bacillati > Bacillota > Clostridia > Eubacteriales > Oscillospiraceae > Ruminococcus > Ruminococcus sp. OM04-4AA. The sequence continues at coordinate 3,857 of NZ_QTZH01000012.1, forward strand.
AGAGGCAAGACAGTTTATTCAGGCAAGATTAGATGCAGGAGAAACAGTCAGAGGATATGAAGTAGACCGCAGGCTGAAAGAACGGTTTGAACAGCTTGGATGTGCACAGTATCTGATGCACCGGACAGGACATAATATCGGTCACAGATGTCATGGAATCGGCGCAAATTTGGATGATTATGAGACACATGATGACCGCTGTCTGCTTCCGGGGACGATGTTTTCCATAGAGCCGGGACTGTATACAGAGAAGTATGGTGTAAGACTGGAATATGATGTTCATATTACTTCGGAGAGAGAAACGAAAGTGTACGGACCGGTGCAGGATGAGATTCTTGTGATTTGATCAAGGGTGAAAGGAATATAGTTGAAAAAGTGAAAGAAAAGGCGAAGATTTGTACCGATGAGGTGTAAGCTTCGCCCTTTTTGTTAAATACAATTCTTGATAATGTATAATAGGTGTAGTATTCTTATTAGAAACAATACATCAATGAAAGAAATCAACAGGGAGGGAATCCAAAATGAAACAAGTAGAGACAACAAGAGAAGCAATGATCAACAGACGAAGTGTTCGCAAGTATAAAACTGACATGATTCCAAGAGACATAATAGAGCGAATTGTAGAGGCAGGTACTTATGCAGCAAATGGAAGAGGACATCAGGCATCTATTATTCTGGCAGTGACAAATAAAGAATTACGGGATAAACTTTCAGAGATGAATCGTAAGATTGGTGGATGGGACGAAGGATTTGATCCGTTCTATGGAGCACCTGTGGTATTGGTTGTACTGGCAGAGAAAGACTGGCCAACACATGTGTATGATGGAAGTCTTGTAATGGGTAATCTGATGCTGGCAGCACATACAGAAGGAATTGGAAGTTGTTGGATTCATCGTGCAAAGGAAGAGTTTGAGAGTGAAGAAGGAAAGCAGATTCTGTCTGATCTTGGAGTGACAGGAGAGTATGAAGGTATCGGACACTGTGTACTTGGGTATCCGGATGAAGAAACAGCAGAGGCGAAACCAAGAAAAGATGATTATGTTTTTTGGGTGGAGTGATAGCCCATAAATATAATAGAGGGTTACTCACCATAGTTTCAAACTATGACAAACGCATAAATTTATATATTTTTCAAAATAAGCATGGAATGATAAGATGATTGCAGATAAAACATCACTTACAAAAATAAAAGGAGAATTAATTTATGAGTAAATATCAGACACCATGCAGATACGATTTTGTGGGAAGTTTTTTGAGACCGGAAGAGGTTAAGAAAGCGAATGCAGATTATCAGGAAGGAAAGATCAGCGAAGCAGAAAAGAATCAGATCATTGATAAAGCGGTTACAGAAGTTGTAGCAAAGCAGAAAGAGCTTGGATTTCATGTGATCACAGACGGAGAGTTCAGAAGAACTTACTGGCATCTGGATTTTATGTGGGGATTTGAAGGTGTCGGTCATGAACAGAGCGGCAGCGGGGTACAGTTTGATGGAGAGCTGGCATCACTGGAAGATACTTATCTGACAGGAAAGATAAAGGCAAAGGCGCATCCGTTTGTAGAACATTTCAAATTCCTGAAACAGTTTGAGGATGAGAACACAGTTGCAAAATATACAATTCCGGCGCCGGCGCAGATGTTCCAGCAGATGATTATTCCGGTCAACTATAAAAATACGAGAAAATATTATGAGACAAACAAAGAACTGATCCACGACATTGGAACAGCTTATCAGGAAGTGATCCGTCAGTTCTATGAAGCAGGATGCAGAAATCTTCAGCTTGACGACTGTACCTGGGGAGCAATTGTCGGAGATGCGGCAAAGCAGAGATACAAACTTCTTGGAACGGATATTGAAGATGTGAAAAAAGAGCTTCTTGAAGTGAATAACCTTGCACTGGAAGGAAAACCGGAGGATATGGTAATCACTTCCCACATCTGCAGAGGAAATTATCATTCAACATTTTTTACAAGCGGACCGTATGATTCTGTAGCGGATTATGTCTTTGCAAAAGAAAATGTGGATGCATTATTCCTTGAATATGATGATGCAAGATCTGGCGGATTCGCTCCTCTTGCAAAGGTGTCTCCGGATAAAAAAGTGGTATTAGGGTTAATTACAACGAAGACACCTGAGCTTGAGGATAAAGAAGTTGTGATCAAGAGAATTCATGAAGCTGCAAAATATATCCCATTAGACAGACTTTATCTCAGTCCACAGTGTGGGTTCGCTTCCTGTGAAATCGGAAACAAACTGACAGAAGAGGAACAATGGGCAAAGTTAAAACTTGTGAAAGAAATTGCAGAAGAAGTCTGGGGAGAGTAATAAGAGTTGAGTTGCTGCTTATACAGAGTGTAAACGGCAACTCAATTTTTATGCACAATACTTCTTCAACATTCTTCTGGCCATTTTTTCATCTTCTCCATGAATAACGAGGAGAAACGGAAGACCAAGCTGGATCGTGGCAAGCTCAGAAAGATCTTTTCCGTTGATATCTACGCGATTGTGGTTCTCAAGATCCTGGATGCGCACATCCGAAGAAAGATTTTTACAAGTGTGTGAAAAAGTGAGAAATTGTCCGGTTGTGAGAAATTTAATGTTTTGCTTGATCATGATATCGCCCCTCGTAAATGAATGTGTTTGATTTTTTCGTCATTCAGTATATAATAAATAACAAAGAAATAAAAATACATATTTGTTATGACAGATATACATTTCTTATATGATTTATCAGATGTGGTTTGACTCCCACCTCTGCAGGTGGAGAGTAACAGATTAGTGTCAGTTTAGGGGGGACTTATGGAAATTACTTATGATTATTACCGGATTTTTTATTATGTAGCAATGTATAAGAGCTTTTCTAAAGCGGCGAAAGTATTGATGAGCAACCAGCCGAATATTACTCATTTTATGAATAATCTGGAGAATCAGCTTGGGTGTAAATTGTTTGTCAGATCTAATCGAGGAGTTACGCTTACAGCGGAAGGAGAGAAGCTGTATCAGCATGTTTCTGTTGCATATCAGCATCTTCATGCGGCTGAAGCGGAGCTTGCAATGGAGCGAAGCATGGAGAGCGGAAGTATCACGATCAGTGCGAGTGAGATTGCACTTCATCTTTTACTTCTTCCTATACTGGGGCGCTTTCATAAGCAATATCCGGGTGTTCGGCTGAGACTTCTGAATCATTCCACGCCGGAGGCAGTTGAGTCCGTCAAGAATGGACTGGCGGACTTTGCAGTTGTGACTACGCCGCTTCAGGCAAAGAAGCCGTTGAAAAGTACTTCTTTGATGTCTTTTAAGGAAATTGCAGTGGGAGATCATTCTTTTCAGGGGAAAGAAAAACCAATAAGGCTGAAAGACTTAATTGAGAATCCGTTGATTTCTCTTGGGCAGGGAAGCACAACCTATGAGTTCTATTCCAAATTTTTCCTGGAGAACGATCTGGTTCTATCTCCGGATACGGAAGTTGAGACGATCGATCAGGTGTTGCCGCTTATTATGAATGGACTGGGCATTGGATTCCTTCCGGAGCTGTTCGTAAGACCAGTGATCGAGGAAAGAAAGGTCTGTCAGATTCCACTAAAGGAGAATATTCCGGAGAGAAAAATCTGTCTGGTTGAGAATCATACATTTCCGCCAAGTATTGCGGCGGAGATGTTCAAAAAAATGTTAGTTCTGAAATAAGGTATTGTTTAAGAAGATATTATGGATTCAATCTATTCCTATGTAGAAAATATATATCAGATATGTGAATAAAACAGTATGCGCCGGTTTGACTTTAGAACCGGCGCTTTCTATATTAATAAGTAGGATTTTATTCTGTTTTAACAGGTGAAAAACAAGAAATAACAAAGGAAGTGTGAGTATGCAGACAGTATTACCACGTGAAGAAGCTGTAGAAGGAGTTATATCTAAGGTTCTTGAGTCACAAGAGGCCTGTGATCGGCTAAATGAAGTATTTTATGAGCATTTGGAGAATTATCAGGAAATAAATGATGATGGTGACAGACATTTTGCAGAGGTCTTGCTCCAGGCGTATAAAAATGGAGATGTCAGCGCGTTGCTACTTGAATTGTGCGGAGGAAGTATGTTTGATCTGCTTCGGGACGCATATCTGATTCCAAAGAAATTTCATGGAAAATCAGGAGAGAATCCGGTTCTCCTGACTGATGTAGAGGGAAAGCTTCTGGAGAGTAAGAAAAGGGAAGTAACAGCTCGTGAATATGAAAAGTTCCATGAGACATACAGGCAACATCAATGTGCACCGAGATCAAAACTGTATCTTGCTGATGGATATGACATAGTTCGTTCCTATACAGAGGGCATGCAGATTCAGGAGAAAAAAGAGAACAAGAAGCGTGGCGTGATGGCGTTATATGCATTACCGGATACCAGAAAGCTTGGACTGACAGAAGCACAGGCCTATGCAGTTGTCTGGGATACTTTCCAGAAGATTCAGAAACAGGCTCCGAGAGTAGAAGTTTATTATGGGCAGGATACCGGTGAGAAGCGTCAGAAAGGATTTGACGAGATAGGGGTTTTACTTCCAATTCATGGATTTGAGAAACGAATGCTTCATCATTTGGATGAGATTGATGGGATTGTTCTTTCATGCAGAGAGAAGATGATGAAAAAGGCCGGAGCGGAAAGCCTTGACCTGGAATAAAGAGGAAGTGAATGAGATGCAGACACAGAAAATAAGAAAAAATCATATGGATATTCTCTGGCATGAATATACAGATAAAGGTGGAGAAGAAACACCGGTAACACAAGCAAGTTTGACGGAGAAAGCATCAATTGTCGGAAGAGTGGGGATTATGCTTCTCTCCTGTGGAACCGGAGCTTGGAGAGTGAGAAGTTCTATGAATGCTCTGGCAGAAGAGATGGGGATAACGTGTACAGCGGATATTGGTCTGATGTCGATTGAGTATACCTGTTTTGACGGTGACGACGGATTCACGCAGTCCTTGTGTCTGACGAATACGGGCGTGAATACATCAAAATTAAACAGGTTGGAGCACTTTATCCGTGAATTTGAGCAGGGAGAACAGGAAATGTCCGGAGAAGAACTGCATAAGCTGCTAGATCAGATTGAAGAGATTCATGGACTCTATTCTCCAACTGCATTGGGAATGGCAGCAGCATTGGCATGCGGTGGATTTACATTTCTGCTTGGCGGTGGATTGATTGAAATGTTCTGTGCCTTTGTCGGTGCAGGGATTGGAAATTTTATCAGGTGTAAATTGAGTAAACATCATTTTACATTGTTTTTGTGCATAGCCTCATCTGTTTCAGCAGCCTGTCTGGTTTATGCGGGACTTTTGAAAGCAGCAGAACTTTTGTGGGCAATTTCAATTCAGCATGAGGCGGGCTATATTTGCGCAATGCTATTTATTATTCCTGGTTTTCCTTTCATCACAAGTGGAATTGACCTTGCAAAATTGGACATGCGTTCTGGCATGGAACGACTCATGTATGCACTGATTATTGTTTTGGTAGCTACAATGTCTGCATGGATCATGGCGTTGATCTTAGGATTACAGCCGGTGGATTTTCAGAAGCTTGACCTGACGCAGGCAGAATGGATTGTTTTCCGTCTGCTTGCAAGCTTTTGTGGTGTGTTTGGATTCTCGATTATGTTCAACAGCCCTACGCGCCTTGCAGCAGTGGCAGCCGGAATCGGTGCTATTGCCAATACACTGCGATTGGAACTGGTTGATCTGACGGCATTGCCTCCGGCGGCAGCAGCATTTGTCGGAGCATTAACAGCCGGACTTCTGGCAACTATGATTAAAAATCAGGTTGGATATCCGAGAATTTCTGTCACGGTTCCGTCGATTGTAATCATGGTTCCTGGATTGTATCTGTACCGTGGATTTTATAATCTGGGAACAATGAATCTTTCTACATCAGCTTCCTGGTTTGCGGCGGCAATATTGATTGTTGCAGCTCTTCCGTTAGGGTTGATCTTTGCAAGAATTCTTACGGATAAGACATTTCGGTATTGCACGTAAGGAGAATACATACAAAAAAGGAACAGCTCTTTGTGAACTGTTCCTTTTTCAAATAAAATAGAAAGGAATTTATTTCTTTTTATCTTTTTTCTTGTCTTTGTCTTTCTTCTTTCCGGAAGATTTCTCGTTGTCTTTATCCTTTGCTTTCACAGAGATTTTCTTATCTGCTTCAGCTTCCGGCTGATATCCGTTGATATCATATTTCTTCTCATATTCCTCAAAGGCTGTAAGATAAGTTTCATCCTTCAGCTTGCGGACACTCTTTGTATATTCATGAATATCAAAGTTAGAAGAATCAAGCTCGAGAATCGCTACAGCAATGTTAGAACAGTGCGCTGCGATACGCTCGTAGTTTGTAAGCAGGTCATTAAAAGCAAATCCGGTATTCAGATCACACTGACCATTTCTAAGTCTCTTAATGTGACGAAGTTTCAGATCATTACAGAGAATACCAATCAGTTCGCGCAGAGGTTCAACCTTTGCAGCAGTCTCAAGATCTTCATCTACAAAAGAATTTACTGTAAGATCAACAATCTCAACCAATGCCTTCTCAAGCACATTCAGCTCATAAGTAGCAGATTCAGAGAATGTACGGGACTTTTCGTGAAGTTCCTGGGCAACTCTGGAAATGTTGACTGCGTGGTCACCAAGTCGCTCGAAGTCACTGATCGTATGAAGGAACTTGGAGGTCTGCTTCGCCTGATCAGGTGTCATATCATGCATACTTAACTGCATCAGATAAGTACCAAGTTTATCCTCGTACTTGTCGATCATGTTTTCCTTTTCCTGGATCTTATTGAACTTGCTGTCGCTAAAGTCTGTCAGAAGTTCGAAAGCGCGCATGAGATTCTTGCGGGCATTCTTCGCCATACCGTTAACAGCCATCTGACTCTGACTGATCGCCAGCGGCGGGTAATCCAGAAAACGTTCCTCGAGCAGATCAAAATCAGCCTGCTCTTCGTTGTCTTCGTCTGTATCCTTGATCAGGAAGAAGACAAGCTTCTCAATCTTGCTGATAAATGGAGCAAGGATCAGGATCGTAGCGATACGGAATACTGAGTTCAATAAAGCAATGCTGACAGGACTCATGACCATGTCCATAAATGTAAAGTGGACAACAGCATTTACTGAGTAAAATACGATAGACCAAAAGATCATTCCGAACAAGTCATTCAGCAGGTAAATAAGTGCTGTACGCTTTCCGTTCTTGTTTGTACCGATAGAAGAAAGCAGTACAGGACAGGCAGCTCCGACACCGATACCCATTGTAATAGGAAGTGCGGCAGCAAATGTAATAGAGCCTGTGATTGATAATGCCTGAAGAATACCGACAGATGCAGATGCACTCTGAAGCACTGCAGTAAATGCGATACCAACAAGGATACCCATGAATGGATTCTTAAACATTGTCAGAAGGCTGACAAAATGTGGGTTCTCTTTCAGAGGTGAAACCGCACCACTCATTGTCTGCATTCCGAACATCAGGATCGCAAAACCAAGCATAATGTCACCGATATCGGAATAAGGTTTCTTCTTTACAAATGTACGGAAGATGATACCGATGATCGCAACGATCGCAGAGATTGTCGCGGTGGACAGAAGCTGCGCGATGCCACTGGAGCCATCAATGTAAGAAAGACATAAAATCCAGCCTGTGATACTTGTTCCAATGTTGGCACCCATAATGATTCCGATTGCCTGAGCAACTTTCATCATACCGGAGTTTACGAATCCTACGACCATAACAGTAGTAGCTGATGACGACTGAATGATCGCTGTTACGACTGTACCCAGCAGCAATCCTTTGATTGGGGAGTTTGTGAGCTTGTATAAGATAAGTTCCAGTTTGTTACCGGCAACCTTCTTAAGACTGTCTCCCATGAGTGCCATTCCGTACAGGAAGAGGGCAACTCCGCTGAGCAAGGACAAAACCATTGTAATTCCCATTTTCTTTTTTCCTTTTTCTTAAGTTATTAAGTTGACATGTTACGTCTTGCAAAAAATTACGTACATGGCTATTATAAAACACTTTACCCAGAGTTTACAATTATTTTCTTTAAACTTTACAGAAAAATATTGATTGCAAATTGCAAAAAATTGTAGGGATAAACAAAATGTTGATCTTAAGCAAAAAAATCCTTGACTTGTCCGTGGATAATTTCCATCAGATGAGTTCTCGCTTCCACGCTTGCCCAGGCAATATGTGGCGTGATCAGCAGGCGCTTGCTGTCTTTGAATTGAACCAATGGATTATCTGCGGACATTGGTTCCTCACAAAGGACATCTAATCCTGCTGCGGCAATCTGATTCCTGACCAGTGCATTATATAATGCCTGCTCATCGACGATCGGTCCTCTTCCGAGATTCAGGAAAATACAGGAAGATCTCATTTTTTCAAACGCTTTGCTGTTGATCAGTCCTTCCGTATGCTCGTTGAGTGGAGCGTGGACGGAAATAATATCAGACTGCGTAAGCAATGTCTCAAAGTCAACCTGTTCATAACCTTCCTGCGCCGGAGCACCGGAGGCGGAGTAGTAAATGACCTTCGCTCCGAACGCACGCGCAACCTCAGCGACACGTCTGCCAATCGCTCCAAGTCCAATGATCCCCCAGGTTTTTCCATGGATTTCTGTGAAATGTTCTGCAAAATGAGTGAAAGAGACATCATTTACATAGCGCTCTTCTTTCACATAATCATCATAATAGCGCAGCTTTTCTAATAGAAAGAGAAGCATTGCAAATGTGTGTTGTGCGACAGTCTCTGTAGAGTAGCCGGCAACATTTCTCCAGGCAATTCCTTTTGAATCAAGATATTCCTTATCCAGGTTGTTCGTGCCTGTGGCTGTGACACAGACAAGTTTCAGATTCTTCGCAATTCCAATTGTCTGCTCATTGACCGGAACTTTATTTAATATAATCACATCGGCATCCGTGACACGCGCCGGGACTTCTTCCGGTGAAGAAAAGCTGTACTTTACAACTTCGCCGAGTTCATCATATGCGGAAAGATCAATATCCTCTCCAATTGTTTTGACATCTAAAAATACAATTTTCATTTAAAATCTCCTTGTTTCATAATCAGTATTAATTATTTTATCGTAACTGTTCAGAGCCAACCTCCAAAATGCTACGCATTTCGTCGGTGTAGCGTATCCGCTAAATAAAATTTCAAAAACAGTCTTAAAAATGCAAGCATTTTACACCTGTTTTATGAAATTTTGCTTGGCTCTGAACAGTTACATTTTATCATAAAAAGAACATAATTTCCTATATTTTACCACATACTAATTAAAATATAATTATGGAGGAAATGTGCCATGAAAGCCACAGGGATAGTCCGGAGAATAGATGATCTTGGAAGAATCGTAATTCCGAAAGAAATAAGAAGGACATTGCGGATCCGCGAAGGTGATCCACTGGAAATTTTTACAGACAGAGAAGGAAAGGTGATTTTAAAGAAATATTCTCCAATCGGTGAATTAGGAACACTGGCAGGGATTTATGCAGATAGTCTTTCAAAGACACTTGATTGTACAGTCTGTATCACTGATACAGATCAGGTGATCGCGGCAGCAGGAAACGGGAAGAAAGAACTTCAGGAAATGCTGTTGAGTGCAGAGCTGGCAGAAGTGTTTCAACAAAGAAAGACCGTGTTGACAAAGAGCAGTGACGCTGAGTTTGTAGCAATTACAAAAGACAGAAGTGAATACAGAGAGGAAATAATCAGTGTGATTCTCAGTGAAGGTGATATTGCAGGCGGAGTGATCTTTCTGCAGAAAAATGAGAAAAAGCATTTTGGAGAAATGGAAAAGAAGTTTGCGTCGGGTGTGGCAGATCTTCTTGGGAGGCAGTTGAGCTAAAAGCGTCATATTTTTCCAGAGGGATGCATAGAATAGTATCAGTGGAAAACCGGACATGCATCGAAAGGAAAAGAAAATGAGAGAAAATCATGGAAAAAAAGGGATAATATACGCAGAAAATCTGGTGAAGGCATTACTTTGCGCCTATCTGGTCACAGGAATGTTTCTGTTAATTCTTGCACTTCTCCTTTACAAAGCAGGATTGAGTGAAGAAAATGTAAATCTGGGAATTATTCTCATCTATGTAATAGGAACTTTTTCCGGAGGTTTTGTGATGGGAAAACTGGAAGGCCAAAAGAAGTTCCTTTGGGGGCTTGGAACCGGTGTGGTTTATTTTGTTTTATTACTGATCATCTCATTTGGAATGTACCGTGAGGTTTCATCGGGGGCAGGAGATTTGTTTCTGACATTTGTACTTTGTACCGGAGGTGGAATGCTTGGCGGGATGGTCGCATGAAGAAAAACCCGACGGATGTGTGAAAAAATACTTTAAAAACCTGGCTGTGTGTGCTATAATAGCGAAAGCAATATGTGCGAAGTTAGGAGGAGTAAAAATGAAACACATTAAAACACTGAATACACAGACACTGAACAACACAGTTAAAAAAGGTGGATGCGGTGAGTGCCAGACATCTTGCCAGTCTGCATGTAAGACATCCTGTACAGTAGGAAACCAGACTTGCGAAAACGCAAAATAAGAAAACCTGAAAATGAAGATTATGTTGCTGCAGAGTTGCTTTGAGCGGTGATACTGCCTGCAATTATGCGAAAAACAGCAACAGGATTACAGGTGAGGCAGCGGTGCAAATCGCTGCCTTAAGCATGTTTTAGACGTATCTGCTTAGAGCTGCCTTGGGGAAAGAATCCGGCTTTGAACAGTTACAAATAGATTTACAAATACATATAGAAAGCGAGGTATCCACGTGATACATCAGTACCAAAATAATGGATATAATATCGTCCTTGACGTGAACAGTGGGGCTGTACATGTTGTGGATCAGGAAGCGTATGACGTTATCAAAGTGCTTAATCGCATGAATGAAGATCATACAGTGGAGACATTAAAGGCTCCGGAAACAGCAGAAGCATTGAAAAAGGAACTCGGAGAGAAATACTCTGAGACAGATCTGATCGATATTTTAGAGGCAGTAACAGAACTGACGGAACAGGGACGCCTGTTTACAAGAGATATTTATGAGAGCTTTATCGATGTTGTAAAGCAGCGTAAGACAGTTGTTAAGGCATTATGCCTTCATATTGCACATGACTGTAACCTTGCCTGTAAGTACTGCTTTGCGGAAGAGGGAGAATATCACGGCCGCAGAGCTTTGATGTCTTACGAGGTTGGTAAGAAAGCACTTGATTTCCTGATCGCGAATTCAGGAACAAGAAGAAACCTTGAAGTTGACTTCTTCGGTGGTGAGCCGCTGATGAACTGGCAGGTTGTCAAAGACCTGGTTGCTTACGGAAGAGAGCAGGAGAAACTTCATGACAAGCATTTCCGTTTCACACTTACAACAAACGGAGTTCTTTTGAACGATGAAGTTCAGGAGTTCGTGAACAAAGAGATGGACAACGTTGTCATCAGTCTTGACGGAAGAAAAGAAGTGAATGACCAGATGCGCCCGTTCCGTAACGGAAAAGGAAGCTATGATCTGATCGTTCCGAAGTTCCAGAAGCTGGCAGAGAGCCGTAATCAGGAGAAGTACTACATTAGAGGTACATTTACAAGAAATAACCTGGATTTTTCCAAGGATGTAGAACATTTCGCAGATCTTGGATTCAAGCAGATGTCAATCGAGCCTGTAGTAGGTGATGACACAGAACCATATGCAATCCAGAAAGAAGATCTTCCACAGATCTTTGAAGAATATGATAAACTCGCAAAATTCCTGATCGAGCGTGAGAAGAGCGGAAGAGGATTCAATTTCTTCCACTTCATGATTGATCTTGAAGGAGGACCGTGTGTGTCCAAGCGTCTGTCCGGCTGTGGCTCAGGTACAGAGTATCTGGCAGTGACACCTTGGGGTGATTTCTACCCATGTCATCAGTTTGTAGGACAGGAAGAATTCCTCATGGGAAATGTTGATGAGGGAATTACAAAACCGGAGATTGCGGAAGAATTCCGAGGATGCAGCGTATATTCCAAGGAAAGCTGTAAAACCTGCTTTGCCAGATTTTACTGCAGTGGTGGCTGTATGGCGAATTCTTACAAGTTCCACAATACGATCCATGATACTTACGAAGTGAGCTGTGAGATGGAGAGAAAACGTGTGGAATGTGCGATCATGATAAAGGCTGCCCTGGCGGATGAAGAACAATAAAATTACAGAGCAGTAGTCAAGAAAGGAAAGAAAGAGATGAAGAAAGGCAAGAGTATTCTAAGCCTCATTCTCGTAATCGCAGTTACAGCACTCTTCGGTATGACCTGTGTGCTTGGACTTGATTTAAAGGGAATGGGAGCTGCAAAGAACATCAATCTTGGTCTTGACCTGGAAGGTGGAGTCAGCATTACATATCAGGTAAAAGGTGACAAGCCATCTCAGGCAGACATGGATGACACCGTGTACAAGCTTCAGAAACGTGTGGAGCAGTACAGCACAGAGGCACAGGCTTATCAGGTTGGAGACAACCGTATCAGTATCGAGATTCCGGGTGTGAGCGACGCGAACAAGATCCTGGAAGAACTCGGACAGCCGGGTTCACTGTACTTTATCAAGCATAAAGACAGTGAGGGAAATGAAAACTATTCCCTGACAGCTTCCGGATACACACTGAATAAGTCGATCGATGAACTGAAAGATACAGACTCCATTGTACTGACAGGTACAGAAGTAAAGACAGCTTCAGCCGGAGCGATCAATGACTCAACAACAGGAAACAAAAAGTACGGAGTTGACCTTGAACTGACAGAGGAAGGTGCTGAAAAATTTAAGGCAGCAACAGAAGAAGCTTATAACAACAATCATGATACAATTGCTATTTACTATGATGGTGCTCTGATCAGTGTTCCAAGTGTAAAAGCAGTGATCGAGAATGGAAAGGCTCAGATTTCAGGAAATATGGATTACGAAGAGGCTGATAATATTGCTTCCACGATCCGTATCGGTGGACTGAATCTGGAACTGGAAGAGCTGAGTTCAGAAGTCGTTGGTGCACAGCTTGGACAGGACGCTCTGAAAGGAAGCTTGATCGCCGGAGCAATCGGTCTGGCGATCGTATGTGTATTCATGTGTTGGGTATACCTCCTTCCGGGACTTGCATCCAGCCTTGCACTGATCCTTTATACAGAGCTGATCCTGATCCTTCTGAATGCATTTGACATTACACTGACACTTCCGGGTATCGCAGGTATCATCCTCGGTATCGGTATGGCAGTAGATGCGAACGTTATCATCTTCGCCCGTGTGAAAGAAGAACTGACAGAAGGAAAGAGCGTACATGCTTCTCTGAAATCAGGATTCCAGAAAGCAATGTCCGCAATCGTTGACGGAAATATCACAACACTGATCGCAGCCGGTGTGCTGTGGCTTCGCGGAAGCGGTACTGTAAAGGGATTCGCCCAGACACTTGCACTTGGTATCATCGTATCCATGTTTACAGCACTCGTGATCACAAGACTGATCATCTTTGCATTCTATGGAGCAGGTATCCGTAGCGAGAAAGTATACGGAAGACATCTGAAAGAACGTAAACCGGTTGATTTCCTTGGAAAGAAAAAGATCTTCTTCATTGTTTCCATTATCCTTTGTCTGGCCGGACCGGTCATGATGGGTGTGAACCATGCAAGAGGAATCGGTGCGATGAACTACAGCCTTGATTTCGTAGGCGGTACTTCAACAAATGTAACATTTGATAAAGAATATACACTCGAAGAGATCGACAGCCAGATGATCCCAAGTCTGGAAGAGATCACAGGAGATAAGAATATTCAGGTTCAGACAGTAAAAGAGAGCAACCAGGTAGTCTTCAAGACACAGACACTTGATCTTGAGAAACGTGAAGCACTTGCTTCATATTTAAATGAAAACTACGGTGTAGAGGCATCTGATATCGCAACAGAAAATATCAGTTCAACAGTAAGTTCCGAGATGAGAAGAGATGCGGTTATAGCTGTGATCATTGCTACAATCTGTATGCTGCTTTACATCTGGTTCCGTTTCAAAGATATTCGTTTCGCAACAAGTGCTGTTATTGCACTGATGCATGACGTACTTGTAGTTCTTGGATTCTATGTAATTGCAAGAGTATCTGTCGGAAATACATTTATCGCATGTATGCTGACGATTGTCGGATATTCTATCAACGGTACGATCGTTATCTTTGACCGTATCCGTGAGGCACTTGCAACAAAGAGCCGCACAGAAGATCTGAAGGATCTTGTAAACCGTTGCATCACTCAGACACTGACAAGAACAATCTACACAAACTTTACAACATTTGTCATGGTTGTTGCATTGTATATCCTTGGTGTAAGCTCCATTAAGGAATTCGCAGCACCACTGATGGTAGGTATCATCTGCGGTGGATATACATCCGTATGTATCACAGGCGCACTGTGGTATGTGATGAAGACAAGACTTGGCGAGGAAGCGAAGGCTGCAAGAATAGCTTCTGCCACAAAGACAGCGTCTGTAAAAGCAGCAGACAAGAAAGAAGGAGCTACTTCCACAGAGAGTAACGCAGCAGATACATCTGCAGATAACAGCTCCAAGAAGAAAAAAGGAAAGAAGACCTCTTTCAAGAACAAAAAGAGTAAAAAGCGCTAAGAAATAAAATCTGTCGTATCGGAAATGAAAAATGATTTTCGATACGGCAGATTTTTGTTATAATAAGAAGATACGATACTGACAGACAGGGAGGATGTTTGGATGGAAAAATGGTTCGTCACGATGAAAAAGGCGGATTTTAATGGAATAGCAGAGAAATATCAGATTTCCCCGATCATTGCACGACTGATGAGAAACCGTGATGTGATCGGAGATGAAGCGATTGATTTTTATCTGAATGGAACAGTGGAGGATCTGTATGACGGCTTACTGATGAAAGATATGGATCGTGCGGTAGATATTCTTAAGGAGAAAATAGAAGAGGGAAAGAAAATCCGTGTGATCGGTGATTATGATATTGATGGAGTCAATGCAACGTATATTTTGCAACAGGGGCTTGCAGGACTTGGGGCAGATGTGGATACGGATATTCCGGACAGGATCAAAGATGGATATGGATTGAATCAGATGCTGATCGACCGTGCACTGGAGGATGATGTAGACACGATCGTTACCTGTGATAATGGAATTGCGGCAATGAGCGAGATCGCTTATGGAAAAGAAAATGGGATGACGATCGTTGTGACAGATCACCATGAAGTTCCGTATCTGGAAGAAAATGGGAAGAAAAAGTATCTCCTGCCACCGGCGGATGCAGTGGTCGATCCGCACAGAGCAGACTGTGAGTATCCATTTAAAGGGCTGTGCGGCGCAGCTGTAGCGTATAAGCTGGTTGAGGTTTTGTACAGAGTGTCTGGAAAGTCAGAGCAGGAGGTAGAACATCTGCAGGATAACCTGATGGAAAATGTTGCGATCGCCACGATCGGGGATGTGATGGATCTGGTTGGAGAGAATCGAGTCTTTGTGAAAAAAGGACTTGAGCTTCTGAAGACAACGAAGAATGAAGGGCTTCACGCCTTGATGCAATGTACCGGGGTAGATACAGCGAACCTGAATACTTATCATATCGGCTTTGTGCTCGGACCGTGCATCAATGCCGGTGGAAGACTGGATACAGCCAAGCGTGCACTGGAACTCCTTAATGCATCAAACCGGAGAGAGGCAGTGACACTGGCAGCAGATCTGAAAGAATTAAATGACAGTCGGAAAGAAATGACCGAAGAAGGTGTAGAAGAAGCTGTCCGGCAGATTGAATCAAGTTCCTGGAAGGACGACCAGGTGCTGGTCGTGTATCTTCCAAAGTGTCATGAAAGTATCGCCGGAATTATTGCGGGAAGGATCAAGGAACGTTATTATCGTCCGACCTTTGTACTGACAAGGGGAGAGACAGGAGTAAAAGGCTCCGGACGGTCGATCGAAGCATATGATATGTTTGCAGAAATGAGCCGCTGCAGGGAATTATTTACGAAGTTTGGAGGACATAAGCTGGCAGCAGGACTTTCCTTAGAAGAGGAAAATGTCGAAGTTTTTCGGAAACGGATCAATGAACTGGCGGATCTGACAGAAGAGGATCTGCAGATGAAGGTGTCGATCGATATGCGGCTTCCGTTTCCATATATTAATGAAGAGCTGATCCATGAGCTTAAGATATTGGAGCCTTTTGGAAAAGGCAATGGGAAACCGTTATTTGCAGAAAGTAAACTGCGTGTGATCCGGCCAAGAATCTTCGGAAAGAACCGGAATGTGCTGAAATGCAGACTGGAGGACCAGCAGGGAAATCAGATGGAAGCAGTTTATTTCGGAGAAGTGGAAGACTGTCTGCAGCAGATGGAAAAGAAGCAGATTATGTCTTTTACATACTATCCATCCATCAATGAGTACATGGGACGAAGAACAATTCAGCTTACAATTGTCAATTATCAGTAGATAATATCGAAAAAACCGTACAAATTGCTTAAAATGCAGAAGAATGGGAAGTTCTTATTTGAAAAAGGAAAAAATAGTGATATACTAAATCATATTAATTGTTCAGAACTAAGGATGAATGAAGGGGGAAGACGATATGGCAGGCACTCGGGAATATGAAGATCTGAATAAAAATCTGGAGATGGTGGACGGACATGCAGTAAAAGCACCAGAGGATTATCAGGATCCGGAGGAGTTATATCAGGCCTTAATAGCTCGTGTGCGTAAGTATCATCCTTCTGCGGATATTACGATGATTGAGAAGGCCTATCAGATAGGCAAAGAAGCGCATAAGGACCAGTTTCGTAAATCCGGAGAACCTTATATCATCCATCCACTCTGGGTGGCAATCATACTTGCAGATCTTGAGATGGATAAAGAGACGATCGTGGCAGGAATGCTTCATGACGTGGTAGAAGATACGACAATGACACTCGACGAGATCTCAACAGAGTTCGGCGAAGAGGTGGCACTTCTTGTAGACGGCGTTACCAAGCTGGGACAGTTGAACTATTCCAAGGACAAGCTGGAGGCCCAGGCAGAGAACTTGAGAAAGATGTTCCTTGCAATGGCGAAGGATATCCGTGTCATCATTGTAAAACTTGCAGACCGTCTGCATAATATGCGTACGATGGAGTTTATGACACCGGCGAAGCAGAAAGAGAAATCAAGAGAGACGATGGATATCTACGCTCCGATCGCTCAGCGTCTCGGTATTTCAAAGATCAAGACAGAACTCGATGACCTTTCTCTGAAATATTATCAGCCGGAAGTTTATAATCAGCTGGTTCATGATCTGAATGCACGTAAGACGGAACGTGAAGAATTTGTGCAACAGATCGTTGCTGAAGTATCAAAGCATATGAAGAATGCTGATATTGAAGCGAAAGTATACGGACGTGTAAAACATTTCTTCAGTATTTATAAGAAGATGGTGAATCAGAACAAGACACTTGACCAGGTGTATGACCTGTTCGCTGTCCGCATTATCGTAGATTCAGTGAAGGACTGTTACGCAGCACTCGGTGTGATCCATGAGATGTATACGCCGATTCCGGGGCGCTTTAAAGATTATATTGCTATGCCAAAGGCAAATATGTACCAGTCCCTGCACACAACGCTGATCGGACCGTCCGGACAGCCGTTCGAGATCCAGATCCGTACAGAAGAGATGCATAAGACAGCGGAATATGGTATCGCAGCACACTGGAAATATAAAGAGACAGGCGGAAGCAACACGAAAGGACTGAACACACAGGAAGAGAAGCTGAACTGGCTGCGTCAGATCCTGGAATGGCAGAGAGACATGTCTGATAACCGTGAGTTCTTAAGCCTGCTGAAAGGTGACCTGGATCTGTTCCAGGAAGATGTATACTGCTTCACACCGAACGGGGATGTGAAGAACCTTCCGAATGGCTCCACACCGGTTGACTTCGCCTATGCGATCCACAGTGCAGTCGGCAATAAGATGGTTGGCGCAAGAGTGAATGGCAAGCTTGTGAACATTGATTATAAGATTCAGAACGGAGACCGAATCGAGATCCTTACATCTCAGAATTCCAAGGGACCGAGCCGTGACTGGTTGAATATCGTCAAGAGTACACAGGCAAAGAGTAAGATCAATTCCTGGTTTAAAAAAGAATTTAAAGAAGATAATATTATCCGCGGAAAAGATCTGATCAGCGCTTACTGTAAGAGCAAGGGGATTAACCTGCCGGATGTGCTTAAACCGAAATATCAGCAGATCGTTCAGAAAAAGTACGGATTCCGTGATTGGGATGCAGTACTTGCAGCAATTGGACACGGCGGACTGAAAGAAGGGCAGGTTGTAAACCGTCTGCTCGAAGAGTATGAGAAAGAGCATAAGAAAGAGATCACAGACGAAAATATTTTAGAGAAGATTTCAGAAGCAAATAAACAGAGAGTACACATTGCCAAATCAAAGAGTGGAATCGTAGTGAAAGGAATCAATGATATGGCAGTACGTTTCTCAAAGTGCTGTAACCCGGTACCGGGAGATGAAATCGTCGGTTTTGTGACAAGAGGACGCGGAATGTCGATCCACAGAACAGATTGTATCAACATTATCAATCTGTCTGATGTGGAAAGATCCCGTTTGATCACAGCAGAGTGGGAAGAAAATGATCAGGATGAAGGCGGTCAGTATCTTGCAGAACTGAAGATATTTGCAGATGACAGAAGAGGTCTTCTGCTGGATGTATCAAAGGTATTTACCGAAGAGAAGATTGATGTGAAGTCCATGAATACCCGAACGAGCAAGAAGGGTACAGCGACAATGGAGATGGGATTTGTCGTACACGGAAGAGAAGAATTGAATCGTGTGATCGGAAAGCTCAGACAGATTGAAAATGTAATTGATATTGAGAGAACAACAGGCTGATCAAGGAAAAGTCGATGGAGGGAAAAGAATGAAGGTTGAAAGTATTGTACTTGGGTCTATTGGAACGAATTGCTACATTGTAACTAATGAAGAGACAAAGGAATGTTTTGCCGTAGATATGGCAGAATGTCCGCAGGAATATGTCAATTATATCAAGAACAATGGACTAGAAATGAAAGCATTGTTTCTGACGCATGGACATTTCGATCACATCATGGGAATTGATGATTTCCTCAAAGCCTTTCCTGTGCCGGTTTACGCAGGCGAAGACGAACTTCCTGTAATCGAAGATGACCGCCTGAATGTATCTTCTATGTACGGACCGAAATACGCATTCCACGGAGCAAAGCCGGTGAAAGACGGCCAGGTGATCGAATGCGCAGGGATTGAAGTTGATGTACTTCATACACCGGGACATACAGTAGGAGGATGCTGCTATTACCTTCCAAAAGAACACAGACTGTTCAGCGGAGATACACTGTTTTGTGCTTCCATCGGAAGAACAGACCTCCCAACAGGAAGCAGTAGCCAGCTGGTTCGCTCTGTGAAGGAGAAGATCATGATACTTCCGGAAGATACAAAGATCTATCCGGGACATATGGAAGAGACATCAGTTCAGTTTGAGAAGGAGCATAATCCATTCATATGATAAAGATAGAAAGTAAGAAGAACAAATTTACTTATAATGTATATCATGTCACGAAAGCATTTTATCCGAAAGAGGATATCGTGCAGACAGTAGATGAGAAGCAAGAACCACTGGTGAAGATACATTTGCCGGAAGGGACTTGCTTTTCCCTTGCACCGGAAGAATGCGTGCAGACAGAAGATGTGCAGGAAGAGAAACGCAATGTAACGAAGAAAGTCTATCAGTTTCTCTCAAAGCAGACAGGACAGGAACTTGCCTGGGGCATGCTGACCGGAGTCCGTCCGACAAAACTTGTAATGCAGAAAATCGAGCAGGGAATGACAAAAGAAGAAATCTTTGAATTTCTAAAAGAACAATATTGTGTTGGTGATAAAAAAGCACAGATCGCTTATGAAATTGCCTGCCGTGAGAAGGCACTTCTTGATCAGTTGGACTGCAAGAATGGCTATAGCCTGTATGCAGGAATTCCATTCTGTCCAAGCATCTGTTCCTACTGTTCCTTCAGCTCTTCACCAATTGCTGAGTGGAAAGATCAGGTCGATCGTTACCTCGATGCGATGATCAAAGAATTGAAGCTACCGCAAAGCTGATGCAGGGAAAGACACTGGATACCGTATATATCGGCGGCGGAACACCGACGACACTCGAGGCAGATCAGCTTGACCGACTGCTCGGTACAATCCGGGAGAATTTTGACTTAGAACATGTGCTTGAGTTTACAGTTGAAGCCGGAAGACCAGACAGTATCACACGAGAAAAACTTGAGGTAATCCGCAAATATCCGGTAACCCGCATCTCTGTCAACCCACAGACAATGCAGCAGAAGACACTGGATCTTGTCGGAAGAAAGCATACGGTAGAAGATGTAGAACAAATCTTCCACCTCGCACGTGAGCTTGGATTTGATAATATCAATATGGATCTGATCGCCGGACTTCCGGGAGAAGATGCGGCAGATATGCAGGATACACTTGAGAAGATCGAGAAGCTTCATCCGGATAGCCTGACAGTACACGCACTCGCGATTAAACGTGCTGCGAAGTTTGGCCAGGAAGGAAGAACAATGGATCCGGGAACAGAGATCACACAGATGGTCGAGGCGGCAGCAGCGTCAGCAGAACGCATGGGGCTTGTGCCATATTACCTGTATCGCCAGAAGAACATTGCCGGAAACTTCGAGAATGTCGGTTATGCAGAGCAGGACAAGGCTGGGGTGTATAACATCTTGATCATGGAAGAACGCCAGACAATTATTGCCTGCGGTGCCGGCTCTACGACAAAGCTTGTTTTGCCGGAGAAGATCAAGACAAGCAGTGGCAAAGAAACAAATCTGATCCGTGTAGAAAATGTGAAGAATATTACAGAATACATTGACCGTATTGATGAGATGATAGAGCGGAAAGAAGCGCTTTTTGAGAAATAGGAAAATTGAAAAGAATATGAGGGAGTGCAAGAAAGGACGGAGCTGCCGTGAGGCAGAGACGTCCTTTTAAATCATTACCCCAATCTACAGCTTCGCAAAACTTCCTAAGATAACCACAAGTTTGGTGTTAGAATAGCAATTCCCCTACATTAATAGTTGACATTTCGTATTACGAAAGTATAATAGTATAGGTGAGAGAAAGGAGAAGGCCTATGGCTAAGATGGGACGTCCGAAGTCAGACGTGATCAAAGATAAAATTGTGACAATCCGAATGTCTGCGGAGGAACATCAGAAACTTAGGGACTATTCTGAGAAGCATCAACAGACGATAACGGAAACCCTTAAAGAAGGAGTTGACTTATTATATAAGACTCGTGATTAAGGTGCATTTTTTATGAAGAACATTACGAAATCAAGAGATTATAGTAGTGAAAAGATAGAACGAAAAGGAGAAGTGCTATGGCATTAAAGAAAAAACCGGTAACAGGAATGAAAGATATTCTTCCTGCAGAGATGGAGATCAGAGATTATGTGATCGGTCTGATCAAAGAGACATATAGAAGCTTTGGATTCTCATCCATTGAGACACCATGTGTAGAGCATATCGAGAACCTGTGCAGTAAGCAGGGGGGAGATAATGAGAAGCTGATCTTCAAGATCTTAAAGCGTGGAGAGAAGCTGAGACTTGCAGAGGCGAAGGAAGAAGCTGATCTTGTAGATGGGGGACTTCGTTATGACCTGACACTTCCGCTGTCCAGATATTATGCAAATCATTCTAATGAGCTTCCGGCACCGTTTAAAGCACTCCAGATGGGAAGTGTATGGCGTGCCGACCGTCCGCAGAGAGGACGTTACCGTCAGTTTATGCAGTGTGATATCGATATTCTTGGCGAGCCGTCTAACCTTGCTGAGATCGAGCTGATCCTTGCTACAACATCTCTGCTTGGAAAACTGGATTTCAATAACTTTACAATCCGTATCAATGACCGCCGTTTCCTGAAGGCAATGGCAGCTTACAGTGGATTTGAAGAGAAAGATTATGACAGCGTATTCATTACACTGGATAAGATGGACAAGATCGGTCTTGATGGTGTTGCAGCAGAGATGAAGGAAAATGGATATGCAGAGGAATCTGTTGAGAAATATCTTCAGTTGTTCAAGGAGATTACAGGGGACGTAGAAGGTGTTCGTGCATGTAAAGAGAAACTTCAGGGATTTCTTCCGGAAGATGCAGCAGATTCTCTTGAAATGATCATTACAAGTGTAGAGAGTGCGAAGGAAGCAGATTTCCGTATGCTGTTTGATCCTACACTGGTACGTGGAATGTCTTACTATACAGGAACTATTTTTGAGATTTCTATGGATGAGTTCGGCGGATCTGTAGGTGGCGGCGGACGCTACGACAAGATGATCGGTAAGTTTACAGGACAGGATACACCGGCAGTTGGATTCTCTATCGGATTTGAACGTATTGTCATGCTTCTGATGGAGCGTGGATACAAAGTTCCGACAAGTAAAGAGAAGAAGGCATTCTTGATCGAGAAGAATATGCCGAAGGAAGGTATGCTCAAGGTTCTTGATCTTGCGAAGAAGGAGCGTGCAGCAGGCCGTCAGGTAATGATCATGAACATGAAGAAGAATAAGAAGTTCCAGAAGGAGCAGCTTGCAGAACAGGGATACACAGATATTACAGAGTGCTACAGAGATTCTGTTGATAACTTATAGAAAAAAGGGAAAGGAAGTAAATAACCATGGCTGAATCAATGCAGGGGCTTAAGAGAACACACCGTTGTGGTGAACTCTCAGTAGCCAATGTTGGGGAAACTGTAACTATCATGGGATGGGTACAGAAGAATAGAAATAAAGGAGGACTTGTATTTACAGACGTAAGAGATCGTTCTGGAATTATACAGGTTGTATGTGAAGAAGGAACTACAGACGCAGCGATCATTGAGAAAGCAGCATCTTTACGTGCAGAGTATGTAGTTGCTGTTGTCGGAAAAGTTGAGAAACGTTCCGGTGCAGTGAATGATAAGATCGCGACAGGTGAGATCGAGGTGATCCCTAGCGAACTTCGTGTACTTTCTGAGTCACAGACACCTCCGTTCCCGATTGAAGAAAACTCAAAGACAAAGGAAGACATCCGTCTGAAATATCGTTATCTTGACCTTAGAAGACCGGATCTGCAGAGAAATCTTCGTATGAAGAGTCAGGTTATGACACTGACACGTCAGTTCTTCTCAGATGAAGGATTCCTTGAAGTAGAGACTCCAATGCTTGGAAAGACAACTCCGGAAGGCGCGAGAGATTATCTTGTACCAAGCCGTATTCATCCGGGATCTTTCTACGGACTTCCACAGTCTCCGCAGCTTTATAAACAGCTTCTGATGTGTTCAGGCGTAGACCGTTACATCCAGATTGCAAGATGTTTCCGTGATGAGGATCTTCGTGCGGACAGACAGCCGGAATTCACACAGATCGATATGGAGCTTTCTTTCGTTGACGTAGATGATGTTATCGAAGTAAATGAAAAGTATCTTAAGAAACTTTTCAAAGAAGTTCTTGATGTAGACGTACAGCTTCCAATCCAGAGAATGACATGGCAGGAAGCAATGAACCGTTATGGTTCTGACAAGCCGGATCTTCGTTTCGGAATGGAACTGAAAGATGTATCTGATGTAGTGAAAGGCTGTGGATTCGCAGTATTTACAGGCGCGCTTGAGAATGGCGGAAGTGTTCGTGGTATCAATGCCAAAGGACAGGGCAGCATGCCGAGAAAGAAGATCGACAAGCTGACAGCATTTGTTAAAGATTACGGCGCTAAGGGACTGGCTTATGTTGCACTCCAGGAAGATGGAACAGTGAAGTCTTCATTTGCAAAATTCATGACAGACGAGCAGATGGATGCACTTGTAAAAGCAATGGATGGAGAGCCGGGAGACCTGCTTCTCTTTGCTGCTGACAAGAATAAAGTAGTATGGGATTCTCTTGGAGCACTCCGTGTTGAGCTTGCAAAACAGCTTGAACTTCTTGATAAAAATGAGTATCGTTTTGTATGGATCACAGAGTTCCCGCTGCTTGAGTGGAGCGAGGAGCAGAATCGTTTCGTTGCAATGCACCACCCATTTACAATGCCGATGGAAGAAGATATCCAGTATATCGAGTCTGATCCGGGAAGAGTTCGTGCGAAAGCATACGATATCGTTCTGAACGGAAATGAGATTGGTGGCGGTAGTGTCAGAATCTTCCAGGATGATATCCAGGAAATGATGTTCAAGGCACTTGGCTTTACAAAAGAGCAGGCTTACAGCCAGTTCGGATTCCTTCTGGATGCGTTTAAATACGGAGTTCCGCCGCACGCAGGACTTGCTTACGGTCTTGACCGTCTTGTTATGCTTATGGCAAAACAGGACAGCATCCGTGACGTAATCGCATTCCCGAAGATCAAAGATGCATCCTGCCTTATGACAGAGGCTCCGACACCGGCTTCCGAGAAGCAGCTGGAAGAGCTTAGCCTTGCTGTGGAGGCACAGGAAGAAACAGTTGAAGAATAAATGGTAATTTTTCTGACAATATCAAAAGAAATTTGAAATATAATAAAATTTCTCTTGACAAATAGAAAGTGAACGACTACAATAAGACACATCAAAAGCAAAAACCGATGAGAAAGAGAAGTAGGTTTTAGAAGAGATCACAGAGAGCAGCAGGTGGTGGGATTGCTGTATGGATTCTGATTCTGAATGGACTTTCGAGGGCGGCCTGAAATGAAAAGAGTAGGAACCGCCGGGAACCGAACCCGTTATCAATCAGGAGCGTATGTTAGTACGTGAGAAAGTGGACGAACGTCAATTTGAGTGGTACCGCGATAATAATGAATTTTATTACCGTCTCAAGCAATAAGCTTGAGGCGGTTTTTTGTATATCAGGAAAGTTGATTTATAAAAAGAAATCCACAGTTTATTGACAAGAATCCCAAATCGGCTCCTTTGCTTTTGCAGAAATATTAAAAAAGAAAAAAGGAGACAACAATTATGAAAAAGAGAGTATTAGCAGTTATTTTAGGAGCAGTAATGACAATGAGCCTTGCAGCATGCGGATCATCTGATGCAGGAAAGACATCTTCCAATGATGGAGAGAAGAGCTACACAATCGGTATTTCCCAGTTCGCAGAGCATGGTTCTCTTGATAATTGCCGTGAGGGATTTTTAGAAGGATTGAAAGAAGAAGGAATCGAGGAAGGTAAGAACCTGACAGTAGAAGTGAAGAATGCAGCTGCAGATCAGGGAACAGCAAAACAGATCAGTGATGGATTTGTTTCAGACAAAGTGGATCTTGTATGTGCAATCGCAACACCGAGTGCGCAGGCTGCTTATAATTCAGCAATGAACTCCGACATTCCGGCTGTATACACAGCAGTTACAGACCCGGTTGCAGCAAAGCTTGCGAAAGAGGATGGAACACCTGCAGGAAATGTAACAGGAACAAGTGATGAACTTCCGATCAAAGCACAGCTTGAGATGATCCGTGAGATGCTTCTGGATGCAAAGAATATTGGAATCCTTTACACAACAAGCGAAGCAAACTCTGTATCCGCTCTTGCAAAATATAAAGAGCTTGCCGGAGACTATGGATTCACGATCGTTGACAAAGGAATCGCACAGACAGCCGATATCTCTCTTGCAACAGATGAGCTTCTGGCAGAGGTTGACTGCCTGACAAATCTTACAGATAACACAGTAGTTGCTTCCCTTGCAACAATCCTTGATAAAGCAAATAAGCAGAACATTCCGGTGTTCGGAAGTGAGATCGAGCAGGTAAAGATAGGATGTCTGGCAGCCGAAGGACTTGACTATGTAGCTCTTGGAAAACAGACAGGTAAGATGGCAGCAGAGATTCTGAAAGGTGAGAAGAAAGCATCTGAGATGAACTTTGAGACGATTATAGAACCAGGTTTCTATGTAAATGAAAAAGTTGCTGAAAACCTTGGGGTTACAGTTCCACAGGATCTTGCAGATGAAGCAGTAGAGCGCTTTACAGAGATTACAAAATAGTATTGAAACAGAGAGGTTAACACATTATGGGGATTTATATTACGATTTTAGAACAGGGACTGATCTACGGAATCCTGGCGCTTGGGGTATACATCACTTATAAGATCCTGGATTTTCCGGATCTGACAGTAGATGGAAGCTTTCCACTTGGAGCCGCACTGACAGCGACGATGATCACAAGAGGCGTTCATCCAATTCTGACACTGCCGGCATCATTCCTGATCGGTGTGCTTGCCGGAGCCTGCACAGGCCTGATTCATGTAAAATTCAAGGTAAGAGATCTCTTATCCGGAATTATCATGATGACAGCACTGTGGACGATCAACTTAAGACTGGCAGGAACAGCAAATGTCCCAATCTTTGGAGATGACAGTATCTTTGATAATGCATCCGTAAATGGAATCTTTCAAGATGGCCTTTCTAATTATAAGGTACTTGTGATCGTGTTAGTCATAGCAGTGATCAGTAAAGTGTTATTAGATCTTTACATGAAGACGAAATCAGGTTTCTTGCTCCGTGCGGTAGGAGATAATGACGTATTGGTTACATCTCTTGCAAAAGATCAGGGAAATGTAAAAATCTTAGGACTTGCAATTGCAAACGGACTTGTTGCTCTTTCAGGAAGTATTTTCTGTCAGGAGCAGCGCGTATTTGAAATCTCAAGTGGAACCGGTGCAATCGTAATCGGTTTGGCAAGTGTTATTATCGGAACAAGTTTATTTAAAAATCTATCCTTTATGAAAGCAACAACGGCAGTGCTGATCGGGTCTGTGATCTATAAAGCCTGTGTCGCAGCAGCGTTGAAGTTCTTTGAACCACAGGACATGAAACTGATCACAGCGGTATTATTCCTTTTGATCCTGGTGATCGGGGGAGAACGCAGAAAGAAGGTGAAGAAGAATGCTCGAGCTTAGAAATATTGAAAAATACTACAATCCGGGGACCATCAATGAGATGTGCCTGTTCGACAAATTCAATCTGACCGTAGACAAGGGAGAATTCGTCTCTGTAGTCGGAAGTAATGGTTCGGGTAAGACTTCTATGCTGAACATCCTCTGTGGAAGTATTCCGGTAGACGGCGGACAGATCCTGATGAACGGTGAAGATATCACAACGAAGAAAGAATTTAAGAGAAACCAGAAGATTGGCCGTGTCTATCAGAATCCGGCAATGGGAACCTGTCCGACAATGACGATTCTTGAAAATATGTCTCTTGCAGACAATAAAGGAAAATTCTTTGGCCTCAGTTCCGGAATCAATAAGGCGCGTAAAGAATATTATCGTGAAATTTTAAGCCAGCTTGGACTTGGACTTGAGAATAAAATGGATGTGAAAGTAGGATCTCTTTCTGGTGGACAGCGTCAGGCAATCGCTCTTCTGATGTCTACGATGACACCGATCGATTTCCTGATCCTTGATGAGCATACAGCGGCGTTGGATCCGAAAACAGCAGAACTGATCATGGAATTGACAGGGAAGATTGTAGAAGAGAAAAAGCTTACAACGATCATGGTTACGCATAATCTTCGCTACGCGGTGGAATACGGAAACCGCCTGCTGATGATGCATCAGGGTGAAGTTGTGATGGATCTCAAAGGAAAAGAAAAAGAAGAACTTCAGGTAGAAGATATCTTGAGCAAGTTCAATGAGATCAGTATAGAGTGTGGAAATTAAATACTCAAAAATACAAAGAAAGGATTGATAGCTGTCATTTAGACAACTGTCAATCCTTTTTAAAGCTTTTTATTCGTCCCATCCTTCGTAGAATCGGATATTTACGGAAATATTCCTTACAATCTCATCTTCAGCAAGTTCAATATCTTCCAGATCAGATACATGTGGGAAGATTGGATCCTCTTCTTCTAATTCAACAGTGATCCATGTTCTTGCAGCTTCGTTTGCATTGTCGATCGCGTCGTCCAAAGTTTCTCCGGATGCCTCGCAGCATTCGAGATCCGGGAAATGTGCGTCATAGCCTCCATCTTCCTTCTTACGGAATACGGCTGGATATATAAATTTCATTTCATAATTCCTCCTGGTTTCTAAAACATAATCTGTTACTTAGTATAGTTGATAAAAAATAAAATGGCAAGAGGGGAACGTTTTAGATATGAAAAAAGCACTTAAATCTTTAAAGATCTAAGTGCTTCAGAGCGACAGACGGGGTTCGAACCCGCGACCCCAACCTTGGCAAGGTTGTACTCTACCAACTGAGCCACTGTCGCATAACTTATTGTTCCGACGAACAATAGATATGTTACTACAAGATCATTAAAATGTCAACAGAAAATAATAAAAAAATTAGAGAAAATGAAAAAATTAAGTCTAAGACTTCCTAGTGAAAGAAAATCATGCTATACTGTGGTTACTGTGACTTAAAACAACAGATGTGAAAAGAAGGATGTTGTAAATCTTTGTTCTATAATAAAAGAACAAATTACACAGGGATAAAAGATGAAAGAGGTGTCCATAATGAAAACAGTAAAGGTAGCAATTCTCGGACTTGGAACAGTAGGATCCGGTGTCTATAAACTGATTCAGAAGCGTGCTGATGTGATGGAGAAGACAATCGGTGCTCAGATGGAAGTGAAGAAGATTCTTGTTCGCAATATAAATAAGAAGAGAGAGGGTGTAGACGCTTCTCTTTTGACAGATAATTGGAACGATATTGTTGAAGATGATGAGATTCAGATCGTAATTGAAGTTATGGGCGGTATGGAGCCGGCGAAGACGATGATCCTTGAGGCACTCAGAGCCGGTAAGAATGTAGTTTCTGCGAATAAGGACCTGATTGCAGAGGAAGGACATGTACTTCTTGCAACAGCAGAGGAGCATCATGTTGATTTCCTGTTTGAGGCAGCAGTTGCCGGAGCAATTCCGATCATTCGTCCGATGAAGCAGTGCCTGGCTGTAAATGACATCTCTGAAGTTGTCGGTATCGTGAATGGTACTACAAACTACATTTTGACAAAGATGACAGAAGAAGGAATGGATTTCTCAGATGCACTTGAGAAGGCTCAGGAGCTTGGATTTGCTGAGGCTGACCCGACATCAGATGTAGAAGGTCTTGATGCGGGACGTAAGGTAGCGATCATGGCTTCGATCGCGTTCCATTCCAGAGTAGTATTTCCTAACGTATTTACAGAAGGAATCACAAAGATCACAGCGAAAGATATCGAGTATGCGAAAGAATTTGACAGTGTGATCAAACTGCTTGGTGTAGCACATAACACAGAGAGTGGAATTGAAGTAGGTGTTTACCCAATGATGATCCATAAGGATCACCCACTTGCATCTGTAAGAGATTCTTTCAATGCTGTATTTGTTCATGGAGATGCAGCAGATGATGCAATGTTCTATGGTCGTGGTGCAGGAGAGTTCCCGACAGCCAGTGCAGTTATGGGAGATGTGATCGATGTTGCGAGAAATATGGCATATGGCTGCAATGGAAGAATCAGCTGTACATGTTATAAGAACCTTCCGGTAAAAGACATCGGGGATGTGAAGAATAAGTTCTTTATCCGTATGCAGGTGACAAATGAACCAGGTGTTCTTGCAGCAGTTGCAGAGGTGTTTGGTAATCATAAGGTTAGTATCACAAGAGTTGTTCAGGAACATACACAGCCACAGCAGGCAGAGCTTGTTATTGTAACTGAGAGTGTGAAAGAGAAATATATGAAGCACGCCCTGGAAGAGCTTCTGGCACTGCCTAGCATTCTGGAAGTGAGCAGTATTATCCGCGAGTATTAATCAGAAGAAGGAGAAAAATAGTTGAGTTACGCAGATAAAGTATTTATTGATATGTGCAGAGACATTATAGAGAATGGAACAAGCACAGAGGGTGAGAAGGTACGCCCAAGATGGGAGGACGGAACACCGGCATATACCATTAAGAAATTTGGAGTGGTCAACCGCTATGACTTGTCTAAGGAATTTCCGGCACTGACTCTTAGAAGAACCGGGATCAAGAGCTGTGTGGATGAGATGCTCTGGATCTGGCAGAAGAAGTCGAATAATATTAATGATCTGAACAGTCATATCTGGGACAGTTGGGCTGATGAGGATGGTTCGATCGGAAAAGCCTATGGTTATCAGATGCAGGTGAAGCATCAGTATAAAGAAGGCATAATGGATCAGGTAGACCGCGTGATTTATGATTTGAAGAATAATCCGTATAGTCGTCGTATTATGACAAATATTTACGTGCATCAGGATCTTCATGAGATGAATCTGTATCCATGTGCATATAGTATGACATTTAATGTGACAAAGGAAAAAGACAGTGACAAGCTTACACTAAATGGAATTCTTAACCAGCGTTCTCAGGATGTCCTTGCGGCAAATAACTGGAATGTGTGTCAGTATGCGGTATTGCTTCATATGTTGGCACAGGTATGTGACATGAAGGTCGGAGAGTTTGTTCATGTGATCGCAGATGCACATATTTATGACCGACATGTTCCGATGATTGAGGAACTGATCTCAAGAGAACCGCTTCCGGCACCGAAGTTCTGGCTGAACCCGGAAGTGAAAGACTTCTATGATTTCACACCGGATGATGTGAAACTGGAAGGATATGAGACACATCCGCAGATTAAGAATATACCAATCGCTGTGTAAAGGAGAAGAAGTATGCAGGCAATCGTAGCAGCAGATAATAATTGGGGAATCGGTTACCAGAACAGACTGCTGGTGAGCATTCCATCAGATATGAAGTTCTTTCGCCAGAAAACAACAGGAAATGTTGTAGTTATGGGACGAAAGACACTGGAAAGTTTCCCAAACGGACTTCCTTTGAAGAATAGAGTGAATATTGTTCTTACGAAGAATAAAAATTATCAGGTGAAAGATGCAGTGATCGTTCACTCAGAGGAAGAACTTTTAGAAGAATTGAAGAAGTATCCGAGTGAGAAGATTTATGTGATCGGTGGCGAGAGCATTTACAAGATGATGCTTCCATATTGTGATACTGTATATGTAACAAAGATAGACCGTGAATTCCAGGCAGACACTTATTTCCCGAATCTGGATCATATGGAAGATTGGAAGATGACGGAAGAAGGAGAAGAACAGACTTGTTTTGATCTGGAATTTGCTTTTACAAAATATGAGCGCTGCTAAAACAGATGCTGTGAAAGTGTAAAAGCGTAAAAGTGAGAAGATGAATTTGAAGATGAAGAAGAGAAGAGTAAGAGACTTTCTGCTTGCAGGAAGTCTTATTCTTGGAATGATGCTGACCGGGTGTGGAATGTCCGGGCAGCAGACAGAGCAAAACGGGGGAAAAGAACAGAATAAAGTAGAAAATGAAAAGATTAGTGTTGTAGCGACAATCTTTCCGCAGTATGATTTTGTGCGTCAGATCGCGGGAGAGAATGTGGAACTTAAGATGCTTTTAAAACCGGGTGAGGAGACACATTCTTATGAGCCGACGCCACAGGATATTATTGCGATCCAGAACAGTGATCTGTTTATCTATGTGGGCGGCGAGAATGATGCCTGGGTAGAAGACATTCTTGAATCAATGCCGGACAACGGGAGAAAGACTCTGAAGCTGGTGGATTGTGTTGACACGGTGGAAGAGGAACATGTGGAAGGAATGAAAGAAGAGCGTGGTCATGATCATGACGAGGATGATGCGGAGCATGAAGAGCACGAAGTGGAGCATGAAGAGGACGAAGCAGATCATGAAGAGCATGGACAGGAAGAAACACATTCTGTACATGAAATTGATGAACATGTGTGGACATCTCCGTTAAATGCGGTGAAGATCGTCGAGCAGATCAAAGAAGAGCTCTGCGAGATTGATTCGGAAAATGCACCTGATTATGAAGAAAATGCAGAAGCTTATGTAGCACAATTGAAAGAATTGGATCAGGAATTTCAGGATGTGGTGGATCAGTCAAAACGAAAGCTGATGATTTTCGGAGACAGATTTCCGTTCCGTTATTTTGCAGAAGCGTATGGTCTGGATTATTATGCAGCATTTTCAGGATGTGCTTCGGACACAGAGCCAAGCGCAGCTACAATGGCATTTTTAATCAATAAAGTACAGGATGAGAATATTAAAACAGTATTAAAAATGGAACTTAGCAACGAAAATATTGCGAAAGCTATTGCAGAAGCAACAAACGCTGATGTGAAAGAATTTTATAGCTGTCATAATCTGACAGCAGAGCAGTTTGCAGATGGAGAGACATATCTGAGTCTTATGGAGAAAAATGTTGAAACATTAAGGGAGGTGTTGAACTGATGGCGTTGATTAAATGTGAAAATGTATCCATTGGATATGAAGGACAGATGGTCGTACATGACTTGGATTTTGAGATTAATCAGGGAGACTACCTCTGTATTGTCGGAGAAAATGGTTCCGGAAAAAGTACACTTGTAAAGAGTCTTTTGGGACTGAAGAATGTGGATAAAGGCAAGATTGTTTTTGATGATGGATTAAAACAGACAGAGATCGGATATCTTCCACAGCAGACAGATGTGAAGAAAGATTTTCCGGCCAGTGTTTATGAGGTGGTTCTTTCCGGTCGGTTGAACAGCAGAGGGATGAAACCGTTTTATACAGCAGAAGATAAGAAGCAGGCGTGGGAGAAGATGGACATGCTTGGAATCCGTGATCTCGCAAAACAATGTTTCCGAGATCTGTCCGGTGGACAAAGACAGCGTGTTCTGCTTGCAAGAGCATTGTGTGCGACCAAGAAACTCTTGCTTCTTGACGAACCGGTCACAGGATTGGATCCAATTGTGACAGCAGAATTCTATCAATTGATCAGTCGAATCAATAGGGAATCCGGGATTGCAGTTGTTATGGTTTCGCATGATATCGAGAGTGCTGTAGAATATGCAAGTCATATCCTTCATTTACAGGAAACAGTGCTGTACTTTGGAAAAGCAGATGGATACGAGAAGAGTCGTGCCGGCAAGACATTCTTAGGAGGTGAGACACATGTTTAATACAGTGATTGAGATGTTGTCTTATCCTTTTATGACAAGAGCATTTCTTGTAGGATCATTGGTCGCATTGTGCTCTGCATTATTGGGAGTCAGTCTTGTGTTGAAACGCTATTCGATGATCGGTGACGGACTTTCTCATGTAGGGTTCGGCGCTATGGCGATCGCGGCCGCAATGAACGCAGCTCCACTTACAATCGCAATCCCGGTTGTTATTGTAGCAGCGATTCTGCTTCTTCGAATCAGCGGGAATGCAAAGATCAAAGGAGATGCGGCAATTGCACTGATTTCTACAACGTCACTAGCAGTTGGCGTGATGGTGATCTCATTGACAACAGGAATGAATACGGATGTATATAATTATATGTTTGGAAGCATTCTTGCGATGAGTGCGGAGGATGTGAAGTTAAGTCTTGTACTTTCCGTTTTTGTACTCATCCTGTTTATTGTTTTTTATCACAAGATATTTGCAATTACATTTGATGAGACATTTGCCCGTGCAACAGGTGTAAAAGCAGGAGTTTACAATACGTTGATCGCTGTACTTACAGCAGTGACGATCGTGCTTGGAATGCGTATGATGGGAGCATTATTGATCTCGAGCCTGATCATTTTCCCGGCATTGACATCAATGAGAGTGTGCAGGACATTTAAAAGTGTCATAATAAACGCAGCAGTAATCTCTGTGGTGTGTCTGATTGCAGGAGTAACTCTTTCATATGTTGCGGCAACCCCGGCGGGAGCCAGTGTTGTTCTTGCCAATCTTGTAATGATGGTTCTGTATACAGTAGTCGGAGTTGTGAAAAATCATATGCGATAGATTAAATAAGATCAAGAACTCGACGTTGACAAGATATTTTTTAACACTTATAATTAATTTACGCTTTACGCAAATACGAAGACAGGGAGTCGTACACAGCTTGTGGATGTACAGAGGCTTATCTCTGAATTCAGATGATGACATGGATAGATCTGGTTGTTGATACAGGTACTGTGAACGGTAAATACTGGATATTCGCCCTGGGCATGAAGGTCATGCTTGGGGCTTTCTTTTTTGAAAAGGGAGGTATATAGATTGAAACAGATTTCAGGAAACAAATTACTTGTAAGAGCGCTGAAGGAAGAAGGCGTGGATACCATTTTCGGTTATCCGGGAGCATGTACGATTGATATCAGTGACGAATTGTACAAGCAGGATGATATTCGGATCATTCTGCCAAGACATGAGCAGGCACTGGTTCATGAGGCGGATGCTTATGCCAGAACAACGGGGAAGGTAGGTGTCTGTCTTGTTACAAGCGGACCGGGAGCTACAAACCTTGTTACAGGGCTTGCAACAGCGAATTATGACAGTGTACCTCTTGTATGTTTTACTGGTCAGGTAGCAAGACCACTGATCGGAAATGATGCATTCCAGGAGGTTGATATTGTAGGAATTACACGCAGTATTACGAAATACGGTGTTATTGTACGAAACAGAGAGGATCTTGGAAGAATCATTAAAGAAGCCTTTTATATTGCAAGAACGGGAAGACCTGGACCGGTATTGATCGACCTTCCGAAGGATGTGATGGCAGAGCTTGGAAGTGCGGATTATCCGGATACAGTCAATATCCGCGGATATAAGCCGAATACGAACGTGCATATGGGACAGATGAAGCGTGCGCTTAAGATGCTGAAAAAGGCAAAGAAGCCG
Organism: Ruminococcus sp. OM04-4AA; assembly: GCF_003462585.1. Taxonomy (NCBI): domain Bacteria; kingdom Bacillati; phylum Bacillota; class Clostridia; order Eubacteriales; family Oscillospiraceae; genus Ruminococcus; species Ruminococcus sp. OM04-4AA. Next base: position 38,542 of record NZ_QTZH01000012.1, read on the forward strand.
TTATTCCTTGCGGGAGGTGGTGTGAATATTGCACGTGCGAATGAGATATTTACAGAAGTTGTAGAGAAGACGGAAGTTCCGGTTGTTACAACGATCATGGGGCGTGGAGCAGTTCCGACAGATCACCCGCTTTATATAGGAAATCTTGGAATGCACGGAGCATATGCTTCGAATATGGCGGTCAGCGAATGTGATCTTTTATTCTCGATCGGAACACGCTTTAATGACCGTATTACAGGTAAGCTGCATGAATTTGCACCGAATGCACAGATCGTTCATATTGATATCGATACAGCGTCTATTTCAAGAAATATTCATGTTGATGTGCCGATTGTTGCGGATGCGCTTGAGGCAGTAACAAAGATGAATGAATATGTAGAGCACTGCGAGACGAAGAAGTGGAGAAAGCAGATCGCAGAGTGGAAGGAAGAACATCCTCTGACAATGAAGAACCGCGTGGATATGGGACCACAGGATATTATAGAAGAGATCAATCGTCAGTTTGACAACGCGATCATTGCAACAGATGTAGGTCAGCATCAGATGTTTACAACACAGTATATCGAGATCACCAAGAATAAGCAGCTGATCACTTCCGGTGGACTTGGAACAATGGGATATGGTTTCCCGGCTGCAATCGGAGCGAAGCTTGGTAATCCGGATAAGGACGTTATTGCAATCTCCGGAGACGGTGGTATGCAGATGAACATTCAGGAATTTGCCACAGCAGTATTGGAAGAACTTCCATTGATTCTCTGTGTATTTAACAATGAATATCTTGGTATGGTACGTCAGTGGCAGAAGCTGTTCTATGGAAAACGTTACAGTATGACGAACCTGAAATCAGGAGCACTTTTCCGCAGAACAAACGGGCAGGAGATGCCGGAGTACACACCGGATTTTGTGAAGCTTGCAGAGAGCTACGGAGCTAAAGGAATCCGTGTTATGAAGAAAGAAGATATCGCAGCTGCGTTTGAAGAGGCGAAGAAGAATACAAAGACACCGACACTGATCGAGTTCGTTATCAATCCGGAAGAACTTGTATATCCGATGGTTCAGCCGGGCGGAACACTTGAAGATTTGATCATGGATTGTTAATCGATTAGAACAGAAAATATAGGTTAGCGAGGAAGAGATATGGATAATAATATGAAAAAGAGATGGATTTCTCTCTATGTAGAAAACCAGGTTGGTGTACTTTCGAAGATTTCCGGTTTATTTTCCGGGAAATGTTATAACCTGGACAGTCTGACAGTTGGAACAACAGAAGACCCGACCGTTTCCAGAATGACAATTGCAACAGTCAGCGATGATGAGACATTTGAGCAGATCAAGAAGCAGCTTAACCGTATGATTGAAGTAATTAAAGTAATTGATTTTACAGACGTATTTGTAAGAATGAAAGAGATTCTTTATGTAAAAGTCTTAAAATGTACACCGGAAGATAAGGTTGAGATCTTTCAGATCGCAGAGACATTTAAGGCGAAAGTAATCGATTACGGAAAAGATAGTCTTCTGGTTGAGTTTGTACAGACTGCGACAAAGAATGATGCAGTTGTGAAGTTGATGAAGGAAGAATTTAAGAGCATTGAAGTTGTCCGAGGCGGAAGCGTTGGAATTGAGTCGATCAGCATGATGGAAAGATAATTAATAAAAAAGTATCAGAAGCAAATTTAAAAGTTTCTGATATTTTTATTTATATGTTTTTTGATTTTGTATCCATTTGTGATTTGCTATTACAAACGGAATAATACTGTTGCAATATTAAAGTAAATCAGGATTGAGAAGGTATCCACCAGTGTTGTGATCAGTGGAGATGCCATGATCGCAGGGTCGAGATTTACTTTCTTGGCAAGAAGTGGGAGGATACATCCAACCAGCTTTGCCATGATTACGGTTCCCATCAGGGAGCAGGCAATCACAACTGCAAGTCCTGGATTGTGATACTGTATAAAGATACGTACGCCGTTGGCAACAGCAAGAAAAGCACCGACGATCAAAGAGATACGGAATTCTTTGAACATGACTTTGAAAAGATCTGTAAAACGGATCTCATCCAGTGCGATTCCACGGATGATCAGTGTTGCGCTCTGGGAACCACAGTTTCCACCGGTATCCATCAGCATTGGGATGAAGGATACAAGAAGAGGGATGGCTGCGAATGCATTTTCATATCTTGTAATGATCGTTCCTGTGATGATGGAAGTGAACATCAAGATCAAAAGCCATGGGATACGGTTCTTTGCATGCTGAAGAACGGATGTTTCAAAATATGTCTTCTCACTAGGGTTGATGGCAGCCATCTTTGTGATATCCTCTGTGGCCTCATCTACCATAACATCCATAGCATCGTCGAATGTAACAATACCAACCATGCGACCGTCCTGGTCAATAACAGGGAGCGCAAGCAGGTCATACTTTGTGAACAGCTGTGCAACCTGTTCCTGGTCAGCGTGTGTATACACGGAGATGATCTCTGTCTCCATCAGGTCTTTGATCGGAACATTGTCATCTGTTGTCATCAAATCTTTTGCACTTACGATACCGACCAGTTTTCTTCGTTCTGTGATATAGCAGGTGTAAATGGTCTCTTTATGGATTCCGGTCTTCTTGATATGTGCCATCGCCTGTCCGACAGTCATTTCCTCACGCAGGTCTACATATTCCGTTGTCATGATACTTCCGGCACTGTCTTCCGGATAGTTCAGCAGCTGGTTGATCATGCTACGGTCTGACGCGCTGACGGTAGCCAGAATTCGCTTTACAAGATTTGCCGGGAGTTCTTCCAGCATATCGACCGTATCGTCCATATAGAGGTCGTCTAAGAGCTCTTTCAGCTCTTTCTCAGTAAACATTGTTACCAGATAAGTCTGCATGGAAGTGTCCATATTGGAAAATACTTCAGCAGCTTTATCTTTTGGAATAAGACGAAAAGCAAGAGCCAGTTCTTTATCACTTAAAGTTGAGAGAAGAGAGGCTATGTCCACTTCGTTCATTACATCGAGAATACTTCTGACAGCTTTGAATTCGCGCTGCGCCAGAAGCTTTATAAAAATATCTTTGTCCATGATAATTACCTCGCATTATTTTATTTTTGTCTATTGAGCCACATATGTGGTAACTACTGGCACCAGAGTCCATAACCTCACCTCCCTTGTTCGTATTTTATGAGAAACAAAAAACTCCATCATTGCCTGAACAATGACGGAGTCGTATTGACTTCTTATAAAATGCATCGTTCAAGCTTTAGTATCACAGGGCATATCAATTGCATTAGGTTGTGCCTTCTCGACACAGCCTGCTGACCAACTAATCGTGTCTCCACAATCTCGCGGCAGCAATCTCCGGGTCCTATCGAATGCTTAAGCATGTCAAATATCCCAATCCCTGTGGTAACCTCACCTACCGAAATGATGTAGTTGTGTTGTTTTTACCATAGATTATTGTATCCCACGCAGCGGGGCGTGTCAAGGAAAAATGCGATAATCTGTGTAAATTGGTGTAAAAAGAAAGAAAAAAGTGGAAAAAGATGAAAAGACAAAAAGGATATCTGTCAGAGTAATCATTACTTCTGGCAGATATCCTTTTTGTTTTCAATCCTTGCGGATCTGATATACAATTTTCCCATTCACTTTTTCCTCAGTGATCATTTTTTGCTTTACCATATAGGGAAGAATTGAATCAAGAAATTGTCTTGGATCAGTCACATTGATTTGTTCTTGCATAAATGGCTGTCGCGCTGTCAGATCTTTCACATATGGTTCAAGAGCTGTGCGGGTCATAGGACCATTTTTCTTCAATGTCTTTTTGACTTTGGAGATTCCTTTGGAACTGAGCATATTAGCAAGATCGCTTCCCTGTCTCATCGTACGCCACAATCCCCATCCGTAGACGATCATTGTAGCAACTGCAAAGAGAAGTACATAAGGAAGATATTTCAGAATCGTATGCATCATTTCCGTTTCTCTCCTTTCCAGTAGATCAGGTGATTATCATGAAGGATCTCAAGGTATTTGATCAGTCTTGTCAGCGGCTGTTCCATAGAAGGAAATTCTGCTTCAAGCTCTTTGGAGATTGCATGTACATCCTTTTTATCATTGATGGAGTTCCACACAAAAGTTCCAAGCTTGTCTAACTTGATTTCACTTACACGGGGACGACGGAAGAAGCGCTGAGCCAGCTTGTGATAAAATCCCTTCCATTCGATAAGGACGGTAATAATACCGTCCTCACCTGTTTCATATTCAATTTCCGGATTCTTCTCCGGGATAAAGTCAAGATAGTTTTTACTGTCTTTCTTTTTCATTGAATTATTTTTCCTTATCAGCTTTCATACATACAACGTACAGAAGTACGAGTAATGCAATGTAAAGCACCAGACTGCCAACCTGTGGTAAGTGGAATGGCAGAATGATCTTAGAATCAATCTTAACTACTGCAAATACAGCAAGAAGGATACCGATGATACCTTCTCCGGCGATCATACCGGATGTAAAGAGAAGACCTCTGTCTATACGTGCTTTTTTCTCTGCCTCTGTACCTTTTTTCTTCTCAACGAAGATACGTACAATACCACCAGCCATGATACCAGCACTCAGAGAGAATGGAAGGTACATACCAACTGCGAATGGCATAACCGGCATCTTGAGGATCTCAACAACGATTGCAATAAATACACCGATCAGGATCATAGCCCATGGAAGTTCCTCATTCATGATACCTTCAACGAGCATCTTCATCATTGTAGCCTGAGCTGCCGGAATCTTTTCTGTTCCGTATCCCCAAGCTTCATTCAGAAGGTAAAGAACGAATCCGATTGCTGCTGAAGAAGCAACAACACCGATGATCTCACCAACCTGCTGTTTGGAAGGTGTAGCACCTACGATGAATCCTGTCTTTAAGTCCTGAGAAGCATCTCCTGCGATTGCTGCAACGATACAGATGATACCACCGATAGAGATGGCTCCAACCATGCCTGTAAGTCCTGTAGTACCTGTTACTTTCAGGATTACTGTAGCAAAGAGAAGAGTAGCGATTGTCATACCTGATACCGGGTTGTTAGAAGATCCGATCAGTCCAACCATACGAGAAGATACAGTTGCAAAGAAGAATCCGAATACAACGATGATCAGGGCACCAACCAGGTTAACCGGGAAGATCGGAAGAATCCAGATCAGAACAGCGATCACAAGGATAACTCCGATCAGTAATGGGAATGGAAGATCCTGCTCTGTACGAAGCTGTTTTCCAGATCCTGCATTCTTTTTCATACTTCCAATGGCCTGCTTAAATGTTCTTACGATCAGAGGAAGGCTCTTAATCAGACTGATGATACCACCAGTTGCAACAGCTCCTGCTCCGATGTATTTGATGTAGTTACTCCACAGAGCGGACGGACCACCACCTGGCATAGTGAGCAATTCATTGACTGTAACTGATGCAGGGAAGATTGTAGCATCTCCACCGAACAGTGCGATCATTGGCATAAGTACGAACCAGCTGAGTGTACCACCGGCGAACATGTAGCTGGAGATCTTCGGTCCACAGATATATCCTACACCACCAAGTGCCGGAAGAACCTGCATACCAATCTGTGCTCCGCTGTAGTTCTTGAATGCGTGTCCAATCTCACTTGGGAAGAGCTGCGTTCCGTCTGCAAGGAATTTGTAAACGGCTGCGATACCAAGTCCTGCGAATACTGTACCAGCCTTAGATCCACCTTCTTCTCCGGCCAGAAGAACTTCTGCACAAGCAGTTCCTTCCGGGAAAGGAAGTGTTCCGTGCTCCTCAACGATAAGAGCCTGACGAAGTGGTACCATGAAGCATACTCCGAGTATTCCACCAAACAGGGCAATCAGAGCGATGGAAAGGATGCTTGGGAAAGCAATCTTTCCTTCTTCAGCCCAAAGGAATAATGCAGGAAGTGTGAAGATAGCTCCTGCAGCAACAGACTCTCCGGCAGAACCGATTGTCTGTACCATGTTGTTCTCGAGAATAGAATCCTTACGGAGAATCACACGAATGATTCCCATAGAAATTACGGCTGCCGGGATGGAAGCGGAAACTGTCATACCAACGAGAAGTCCGAGGTATGCGTTAGCAGCTCCAAATACGATTGCCAGAAGGATACCAATCAAGAGTGCTGTCACCGTAAACTCAGGAACGACTTTGTCCGCTGGAATATACGGCTTGAATTCTTTCTTGTTGTTGTCCATTTTTTCAATGTCCTTTCTTTTGTTTTCTATACTATCCTGCTGTCCCCACAACAGATAGCGGCGCCTTTTGTTAATATAAAAATTTTTTATTAACACAGCTTTATGATTATAGCATATTAAAGTGCTAAAAGGAAGAATAAAACGCAAAAATGTTATGGAAATATGTTCACAGCTTTATGATTATAGCATATTAAAGTGCTAAAAGGAAGAATAAAACGCAAAAATGTTATGGAAATATGTTACAAATATAAAAATTTCATAAAAAATGGTAGATTTTAGGTGCTAAAAGGAAGAATAAAACGCAAAAATGTTATGGAAATATGTTACAAATATAAAAATTTCATAAAAAATGGTAGATTTTAGGACCTAATAGAACTGAAAATGAGAAGAAATTTCAGAATTCTTGATATAAAAAAGAGTTTTACTCATGATAACAAGAAATGGAGAAACACACACGAATATAGAAATGTATGATGTCAAGAAGAAAAAAATGTGGTAGAATAAAATGGATTATGTAGTAATAGGAAAGAACGGAGGTAAACAGTTGGAAGCTTATACAGGGTTTGCGGCGGTCTACGACATTTTCATGGATAATATACCTTACGAAGAGTGGGGGAAATATATTCACAGTCTCTTGAAAGAACGTGGAATAGAAGATGGGATTCTATTGGATCTAGGCTGCGGTACAGGTACGATGACGGAGAAGCTGGCGGATTATGGATATGACATGATCGGTGTGGATAATTCAGAAGATATGCTCGAACTTGCGATGGAGAAAAGAATGGAGTCAGGAAAGGATATTCTTTATCTGCTCCAGGATATGCGTGAGTTCGAATTATATGGAACAGTAAGGGCGATTGTCAGTGTCTGTGATTCGGTCAACTATATTACAGAACCGGAGGAACTAGAAGAAGTATTCCGTCTGGTGAATAATTATCTAGATCCAAAGGGTGTCTTTTTGTTTGATTTTAATACTGTATATAAATATAAAGAAGTTATGGGAGATACGGTGATCGCGGAAGACAGAGGTGAATGTAGTTTTATCTGGGATAACTTCTATTATGAAGAAGAAAGGATCAATGAGTATGATCTGACTCTGTTCATTCAGGAAGACGGAAGTGAAGATTTGTATCGGAGATATCAGGAGACACATTACCAGAGAGGGTATACTTTAGAAGAGATGAAAGAACTGGTAGAATGTTCAGGGCTTGTTTTTGAGGCGGCATATGACGCAGTTACACACGAGAAACCGACAGAGAAGAGCGAGAGAATCTATATCGTTGCGAGAGAATCCGGAAAATAAATTGGATACAATTCTTGAATAGATAAGAAAGACGAGGAGAATAAGACATGAATGATTATATTGTAAGAGCAACAGCAGGAAATGCACAGATCCGTGCATTTGCAGCAGTGACAACAAACCTGGTTGAGGAGGCAAGAGAGCATCACGGAACAAGTCCGGTAGCTACAGCGGCGCTGGGACGACTCCTTACAGGCGGAGTGATGATGGGAAGCATGATGAAGAATGATACAGATATGCTGACGATTCAGATTCAGTGTTCCGGTCAGATCGAAGGCCTGACTGTGACAGCAGACAGCAAGGGAAATGTAAAAGGATACGTATTTAACCCGGATGTGATGCTTCCGGCGAAGAATGGAAAGCTTGATGTCGGTGGAGCACTTGGACAGGGTGTCATGACGATTATCAAAGACATGGGACTCAAGGAGCCATATTCAGGGCAGACAATTCTGCAGACAGGAGAGATCGCAGAGGATCTTACTTACTATTTCGCAACATCTGAACAGGTACCGTCTTCTGTTGGACTTGGAGTTCTGATGAACAAAGATAATACTGTAAAATGTGCCGGTGGATTTATCGTTCAGGTAATGCCTTTTATCGAGGATGAAGTGCTTAATAAGCTGGAAGCAAACATTCAGAAGATCCAGTCTGTAACATCCATGCTGGATAACGGACATACACCGGAGCAGATGCTTGAGCAGGTTCTTGAAGGACTTGATCTAGAAATTACAGATACAATGCTGGCACAGTTCTATTGCAACTGCTCTAAGAAGAGAATTGAGAAAGCAATCATCAGTATCGGAAAGAAAGAGATTCAGGAAATGATCGATGAAGGCAAAGAGATTGAAGTGAAGTGTCATTTCTGTAATACAGCATATAAGTATTCAGTAGATGAATTGAAAGAATTGTTAAAACAGGCTCGATAAGTATTGCCGGGGCTTTTGCCCTGACATCATATAAATATAGAAGATGGGGTGAAGATGAGATGAAAAATGGATTTGTGAAGGTTGCGGCAGCGACACCGGATATCCGTGTTGCAGATGTGGAATTTAATACACAGAATATCATCAATGTTATGGAAGAGGCGCAGAAGAATGGCGCAAAGATTCTTGTGTTTCCGGAACTTTGTGTGACAGGATATACGTGTAGTGATCTGTTTGACCACAGTGTCCTTCTGAAAGCGTCCAGAAAAGCATTGCTTGAGATTGCAGAGAATACAAGCGATAAAGATATGCTTGTATTTGTCGGAGCGCCACTCGAAGTGAACGGAAAGCTCTACAATGTAGCTGCGGCGATGAATCAGGGCGAGATCCTTGGATTTACAACGAAGACATTTCTGCCAAACTATGGTGAGTTTTATGAGATGCGTCAGTTTACTCCGGGACCACAGACAGTGAGAGAGATTACATTTGAAGGAAAGAAGATTCCGTTTGGTCCGCAGATTCTGTTTCAGGCAAAAGGAATGGAAGAACTTGTGGTTGCAGCGGAGATCTGCGAGGATGTCTGGTCACCGATTCCACCGAGTATTCAGGCGGCACTCGAAGGTGCAACAGTGATCGTCAACTGTTCCGCAAGTGATGAGACGATCGGAAAAGATACATACCGTCGTGCATTGATCTCCGGACAGTCTGCAAGACTGATCTCCGGATACATTTATGCGAATGCAGGAGAAGGTGAATCTACGACAGATCTTGTTTTTGGCGGACACAATATTATTGCTGAAAATGGTACAATCCTGAAAGAAAGCAGTAGATATGTAAATGAAATCATTTACTCAGAGATCGATCTTCAGAGAATCATAGGCGAGAGAAGAAAGAATACAACATTCCAGCCTTTGGATGAAGAGACTCTGGTACGTGTTCCGTTTACAATTGAAGAGACAAAGACATTCTTGACAAGAACATTTCCGAAGAAGCCGTTTGTTCCATCTGATGAACAGACCCGCGCACAGCGCTGTGAGGAGATCCTGACGATCCAGGCAATGGGGCTGAAGAAACGTCTGGCTCATACGAATGCACGAACTGCTGTTGTCGGTATTTCCGGAGGTCTGGATTCTACACTTGCATTGCTTGTAACGGCACGCGCATTTGACATGCTTGGAAGAGATAAGAAGGATATCATCGCTGTGACGATGCCTTGTTTTGGCACAACAGACAGAACTTATCAGAATGCCTGTGAGATGTCGAAGAAAGTCGGAGCAACTTTGATCGAGGTTCCGATCGCAGATGCCGTGAATGTTCATTTCCGTGACATCGGACATGATCCGGAAGATCACAGTGTAACTTATGAAAACTGTCAGGCAAGAGAGCGTACACAGGTACTGATGGATATCGCAAACAAGACTTGGGGAATGGTCATTGGAACAGGTGATCTGTCAGAACTTGCACTTGGATGGGCGACCTATAATGGAGACCATATGTCCATGTACGGAGTGAATGCTTCTGTACCGAAGACACTGGTTCGCCATCTTGTAAAATATGCTGCGGATGATACAACAGACGAAGCTCTTAAGAATGTACTTTACGATGTACTTGACACACCGGTAAGTCCGGAGTTGCTGCCTCCGAAGGACGGAGATATTGCACAGAAGACAGAAGATCTTGTAGGACCTTACGAACTGCATGATTTCTTCCTGTACTTTATGCTTCGTTTTGGATATGAGCCGAGCAAGATCTTCCGTATTGCATGTATGACATTTGATGGTGAATATGACAAAGAGACCATTTTTAAATGGCTGGAAACATTTTGTAGAAGATTTTTCTCTCAGCAGTTCAAGCGTTCCTGTCTGCCGGATGGACCGAAGGTTGGTACTGTGGCACTTTCTCCTAGAGGGGACTGGAGAATGCCAAGTGATGCCTGCGTGGCGGTATGGATGAAAGATCTTGAGGCTTGCAGAGTATAAGAAAACTATGAGAAACACGCTCCGCGAGTTTCTCAAGTTATCGCGGCAGTCGCCAAGGTCTCGTGCAAGCACGGACTTTGGCTCGTTGCTCGCGTAAATAAAAATTGCGGGATGCAGGAAACATGCATTCCGCGCAAACTTGGGGAAAGAAAAGGAGAGGATAAGATGCAACTAATCAGAACAGAGGATGCGGTCGGCAGTGTGCTTTGTCACGACATTACCCAGATCATTCCGGGAGTCGTGAAAGACGCGGTCTTCCGCAAAGGACACGTAGTGACAGAAGAAGATGTACCGGTACTGCTTTCCGTAGGAAAAGAACATCTCTATGTGTGGGAGAAACAGGAAGGAATGCTTCATGAGAATGATGCGGCAGAAGTGCTGTGCCAGGTCTGCCAGGGAGAGCATATGAATGCATCCGAGGCAAAGGAAGGAAAGATCGAACTGACTGCACAGTGCGATGGCCTTCTGAAGATCAATCGCGAGAAATTAAATGAAGTAAATGCACTTGGCCAGATCGTGCTTGCATCCAGACACGGAAATTTTCCGGTGAAAAAGGGGGATAAGATTGTTGGAATGCGTGTTGTTCCGCTTGTGATCGAGGAAGAGAAGATGAATCATGTGAGAGAGCTCTGTGGGGAAGAGCCGATCTTCACAATTCTTCCGTTTCATCAGATGAAAGTCGGAATCGTGACAACAGGAAGTGAAGTTTATCATGGAAGGATCACAGATAAATTTACTCCGGTCGTAAAAGCGAAATTAGAAGAAGCGGGTATGGAAGTGCTTGGAAACGTACTTTGTGATGATGATTCACAGATGGTTACAGATGCAATCAATGACTGGATCGGAAAAGGTGCCGAGTTCGTTGTCTGTACAGGCGGAATGAGCGTTGATCCGGATGACAGAACACCGTTGTCTATCAGAAATGCAACAGATGAGGTAATCACTTACGGTGCGCCGGTACTTCCGGGTGCAATGTTCATGCTGGCTTATAAAGGAGAGATTCCGGTTGCAGGTCTTCCGGGATGCGTAATGTATGCAAGAAGAACAATCTTTGATCTGGTGCTTCCGAGAATTGCAGCAGGCGAGAGATTAAGTGTAGAAGATTTCACAGTGCTTGGAGAAGGCGGACTTTGCCTGAACTGCGAAGTATGTACTTATCCGAATTGTGGATTTGGAAAATAATAAGATGAAGGAGAATTGGGGAATGAATTCATTTTATGTAAATCTGCAGGCTGAGCTTGCAGATGCAAAAGAAGAGCTTTGGGCACAGACTCGGATTGATGGTGCTGAAGCAGGAAAGAAAATTCTGTTAAAAGGTGAACCGAAGGATACAGACAGTGTTTTTGTAGATGAAAGAGGTGAACGTATTTTCCAGGAGCGTATCAGCCGTCCGGCGAAGCTGGTGATCTGTGGGGCAGGGCATGTATCTATGCCAATCATTCGCATGGGAAAGATGCTTGGATTCCATGTTACGGTGGTAGAAGACCGTCCGAAATTTGCCGATGATGCGAGAAGAGCAGAGGCTGACCAGGTCTATTGCGAACCATTTGAAGATGGTCTTGCAAAGATCAAAGGAGATACAGATACATGGTTTGTTATTGTTACAAGAGGTCACAGATATGACACAGATTGTCTCAGAACAATCCTTGGAAAGCCAAGAGCTTATGTTGGAATGATGGGAAGTAAGAGAAGAACTGCAATCGTAAAAGACCAGCTGGAGGCAGAAGGGTTTGAGAGAGATGTGCTTGAAGCAGTCCATACGCCGATTGGGTTGAAGATTGCTGCCGAGACACCGGAAGAGATCGCGGTATCTATTATGGCAGAAATCATTCAGATTAAAAACAGTCGTGCAAAGAGCGGTGGATATTCCAGTGAACTTCTTGAAGAAATTCTGAAAGAAGATGAGTGTGGAAAAGTGCTTGCGACAATTATTTCCAGAAAAGGTTCTGCACCACGTGGCGTAGGAACAAAGATGCTTGTATGCGGAGATGGAAGGATCATCGATACAATTGGTGGAGGATGTGTGGAAAGTGAGATTATTCAGAAAGCACTCCTCATGATCCGTACGGAGCAGGAAGGATTCCAGGTATGCAAGGTAGACATGACAGCAGAGGCAGCCGAGGATGAAGGTATGGTTTGTGGCGGCGTTGTTGAAGTCATGCTCGAAAGGGTAAAATAGGCGCTTTGAAAAAAGTTAAAATGATAGTAGTAATTGAGAGTGGAGAATAAGAAAGATGGATGATATCAAAATTTTAAAAGGAAATATTATCTATACAAAGACGAAAGATGAATTTGAGATATGCGAACACGGTTATCTTGTGTGTAAAGATGGAAAAGTAGAAGGAATCTATCAGACACTTCCATTCCGACTTGGAGGGGAACCAATTGAGGATCATGGAGATTGTCTGATTATTCCGGGAATGACAGATCTGCATATACATGCACCGCAGTATACATTCCGCGGTACAGGGATGGATCTGGAACTTCTGGAGTGGCTGGAGACGAATACATTTCCGGAGGAAGCAAAATACAAGGATGTATTGTATGCGAATGAGGCGTATGCGAAGTTTGCCAAGAACTTGAAACATAGTTCAACAACAAGAGCATGCGTCTTTGGGACAATTCATAGAAGATCGACACTTGTTCTGATGGATCATCTGGAAAGAAGCGGTCTGGTCACGATGGTCGGAAAAGTGAATATGGACAGAAATTCACCGGATGAACTTCGTGAAGGTACACAAGAGTCTGCAGAAGAGACAGTTGAGTGGATGAAAGATGTGCAGCATAAAAAGTATAAGAATACGCTGCCGATCCTGACACCTCGTTTTATTCCGAGCTGTACAGATGAGCTTCTGGATATGCTGAAGATGGTTCAGATGCGTTACCAGATTCCGGTGCAGTCACATTTATCAGAGAATTTATCAGAGATCGAATGGGTAAAAGAACTTTGTCCGTATGCAGAGTTTTATGGAGATGCATATGATCATTTTGGTCTGTTTGGAGCAGATGCACCGACGGTTATGGCGCATTGCGTATACAGTACGGAAGAAGAAATCCAGAGAATGAAAGAGAACGGTGTGTATGTAGCACATTGTCCGGAATCAAATGAGAATCTTTCTTCCGGAATTGCACCAGTAAAACGTTATCTGGAAGAAGGACTTTCTGTAGGACTTGGAAGTGATGTCGCAGGAGGCTCGACAGAGAATCTTTTCCGGGCAATGGCACATGCAATTCAGATGTCAAAGATGCGCTGGAGACTTGTCGATCAGAAATATCCGGCATTGAAGTCAGAAGAAGCATTCTATATGGCAACTAAGGGTGGCGGATCCTTCTTCGGAAAAGTCGGAAGTTTTGAAGAAGGATATGAATTCGATGCTGTTGTATTAGATGACAGCAGACTTGAATCCTCCCGTCAGATGAGTGTGAAAGATCGTTTGGAAAAAATGATTTATCTTGCTGATGAGAGAGAAGTGAAAGCAAAATACGTCAGAGGAAATAAAATCATATAAAACACATGAAAAAACTCAGGTTCGGGTGTTGCAGCACCGTTCCCTGAGGTTTTTTCATTTTCTATTTTAGGAGTTTTAAGTAATTGACTTATTCAATAATCTGATTTTTCTGTTTTACAGGTGGATTCTTGTTCCAGTCTCACCAAGAATTCCATCTTTTGCTTTCTCAAGCAGTGTGATCAGTGACTGTCTTCCAGGTTTGGACTCAGCAAAGTCAAGAGCTGCCTGTACCTTAGGAAGCATAGAACCAGGAGCGAAATGTCCTTCTTCTACATATTGTTTTGCTTCTTCAACTGTCACATCATCAAGCCATTTTTCATCCGGCTTTCCGTAGTTCAGTGCAACTTTTTCTACAGCAGTTAAGATGATGAGGAAGTCTGCGTCGAGCTCTTTGGCAAGGAGAGCACTTGCAAAGTCTTTATCAATAACTGCACTTGCACCTTTGAGGTGGTTGCCCTGGCGCATAACCGGGATTCCACCGCCGCCACAGGCAATTACAAGGTCACCGGAGTCAACCATTGTACGGATTGTACCGATCTCAACGATCTCCTGCGGTTTTGGAGATGCTACAACACGGCGGTATCCGCGTCCTGCATCTTCTTTCATGATATAATCATATTTCTCAGCCATAACATCAGCTTCTTCCTTAGAAAGGAATTTACCGATTGGCTTGGATGGTGTCTCGAAAGCCGGATCATCAGCATCTACACGAACCTGAGTGATCATTGTAGCAACCGGAATATCATGGATTCCTCTGTTGAACAATTCTTCTCTCAGGGCATTCTGCAGGTCATATCCGATGTAAGCCTGGCTCATTGCAACACATACAGAAAGTGGTGTGTTTGGCTGTTTCTCATCCTCATGTGTTAATGCGATCATAGCGTTGTTGATCATACCAACCTGAGGACCATTTCCGTGTGCTACGACTACTTCGCAGCCTTCCTGAATCAGGTCTACGATCGCGCGTGCTGTAATCTTAACAGCAGCCATCTGCTCAGGAAGAGTATTGCCAAGGGCATTTCCGCCGAGGGCAATGACAATACGTTTTTTCTTTTCCATTTTAGGATCCTCCGTATTTACTGTAAAGGTATTGTACAGGTCTGAAAGATTCAGGCCTGTACAATAAGTTACTAATTAAGGTAACTGTGAAACTATTTTTGTCTGAGAAATTTAAACTTACTCAAAAATTCTGGACATTCCTCTCTCTTCGAGTTTCTTCAGGATTTCCTGTGGGTTCTCGAATTTAGCAAGGAAGATCATAGCTGCGATGATGTATGGTTTGAAGCTGGCTTCTTTGTAAAGTGGATCTCTGTAACGATCGAATACGGAAGCGTCAACTTCACCTTCTTCACAGCTTACGCCTGAGATGTCAGCTGGCAGACAGTGCATGTAAAGAGCTTTTCCGTCTTTTGTTGTAGCCATGAGCTCTTCTGTACAAGCCCAGTCTTTGTGCTCTGCATTCTGAGCAAGAAGTTCTTTCTCAAGAGCTTTGATACCTTCTGTATCTCCGTTTCCGTAAAGCTCTGTACGTTTTTCCATAGCTGCAAATGGAGCCCAGCTCTTTGGATATACGATATCAGCATCTTTGAATGCTTCAGCCATGTTGTTAGTCTTCTTGAAGGATCCGCCTGATTTCTTAGCGTTCTCTTCAGCAACTTTCTCAACATCCTCGAATACTTCGTATCCTTCTGGATGAGCAAGAACAACGTCCATTCCGAAACGTGTCATCAGACCGATGATTCCCTGTGGAACAGAAAGTGGTTTTCCGTAAGATGGTGAGTAAGCCCATGTCATAGCAAGTTTTTTGCCTTTCAGGTTCTCAACTCCGCCGAACTCATGGATGATGTGAAGCATATCAGCCATAGCCTGTGTTGGGTGGTCAATGTCACACTGAAGGTTTACAAGTGTAGGTTTCTGCTCAAGAATTCCGTCCTTGTTTCCTTCTGTTACAGCGTCAACAACTTCGTGCATGTATTTGTTACCTTTTCCGATGTACATATCATCACGGATACCGATAACATCAGCCATGAAGGAGATCATGTTAGCTGTCTCACGAACTGTCTCACCATGAGCAACCTGAGATTTTCCTTCGTCAAGATCCTGAACCTCAAGACCAAGAAGGTTACAAGCAGAAGCGAAAGAGAAACGTGTACGTGTGGAATTGTCACGGAACAGAGAAATTCCAAGTCCGCTCTCGAATACCTTTGTGGAAATGTTGTTCTCTCTCATGTAACGAAGAGCATCAGCTACTGTAAATACAGCCTCGATCTCGTCGTCTGTTTTCTCCCATGTAAGGAAGAAGTCACCATTGTACATCTCTTTGAAGTTGAGTGCGTTCAGTTTGTCAATATATCCCTGTAATTTTGCGTCCATCTTTAAAATCCTCCTGATTAAAATGAATTATTTGTTTTTAGGTTTATTAGCCAAGGCAGTTCCGGCCGGAAATTATCCGGTCAGAACGCCATAGGTTCAATGAATTGGTTGCGTGATCACACGCAAATGCGTTAGCAAATACTGAATTACTCAGCGTAAGACAGTGGAAGTGCAGCGTATACTGCAGCACATGTTACGAGATCCTGTTTCCATGTCATCTCGTTTGGTGCGTGAGCCTGAGCCTCAGCTCCAGGTCCGAATCCGATACATGGGATTCCGTTTCTACCCATGATAGAAACACCGTTTGTAGAGAATGTCCACTTATCTGTCAGAGGACGAGCCTGACGCATCTCAAGTGTGTCAGCAGCACCGATTCTCTGATCTCCGTAAAGTCCTGTGTAAGCTTTCTCAAGAGCCTTAGTTACTTTGTGATCCTTCGGAATAGCCCATGTTGGGAAGTAGCACTCGATCTCGTATACACATCCTGTGTAGGACGGACGATCATAGTTGTACATAGAAACAACAACGTCATCACCGTATTTCTTAACGCTTGGCAGGTTACGGATCTCATCTAAGCAGCTCTCCCATGTCTCTCCGAATGTCATACGACGGTCAAGAGATACAGCACAGGAATCTGCTACTGCACAACGGCTTGGTGATGTGTAGAAAATCTGAGATGTTGTAACTGTTCCACGTCCAAGGAAACGAGCCTCTTCGTAGTCAGGGTTGAATTTCGGGTTAAGCATTTTAACAAGACCTTTGATCTCTGTCTCGTCAGCGTCATCGTTCTCGTTAAGAGCACGAACATCCTGAAGAATGTCAGCCATCTTGTAGATCGCGTTGTCTCCACGCTCTGGAGCAGAACCGTGACAGGAAACTCCCTTAACATCGATACGGATTTCCATACGTCCTCTCTGTCCACGGTAGATACCACCGTCTGTAGGCTCTGTAGAAACTACGAACTCCGGACGAATCTTGTCTTCGTTGATGATGTACTGCCAGCAAAGTCCGTCACAGTCTTCTTCCTGAACTGTACCAACAACCATTACTTTGTATCCTTCTGGAATGAGTCCGAGATCTTTCATGATCTTTGCTCCGTATACACCAGATACGATACCGCCACACTGGTCAGATACTCCACGTCCACCGATCTCTGTCTCTGTCTCGTATCCATCGTATGGATCGAATTTCCAGTTATCGATGTTACCGATACCTACTGTATCGATATGTGCGTCAAATGCGATGATCTTGTCGCCAGTTCCCATGAATCCCATAACATTTCCCTGTGGTCGATGACAACTTCGTCAAATCCAACTTTCTTCATCTCAGCAGCGATTGTCTCTACGTGAGCTTTCTCATCACAGCTTTCTCCCGGATTTTTTACGATAGCACGAAGGAAAGCAGTCATGTCTTTCTCATAGCCTTTTGCATACTCTTTGATTTTGTTAAGATCCATTGTTCTTCTCCTTTTGAAATAAAATCTTGTTTTGGTGTTACAGTTTCTTCTTATTGTATTGCGAGAAATGATTATCTCTCATTTCCGTCCCAGACAATTGATTTGTATCTATCCGGATCAGTGTCTCCCTCAGTAGAGAAGAGAAGTACTTTTGAGTTCTCATCCAATCCGAGGTGCTCTCTGAGCGGTTTGTACTCATCCATTGTCATGATGCACGCAAGTGTTCCAAACGGTGCGGCTCCGGATTCTCCGGAAGTAACAGGCTGATCACCTTTGAAAGGTGCAGCAAGCATACGCATACCTTTGGCAGCAACCCAGTCAGGTGTTGCGATAAATGTATCAACGTGGTTTTTCAGAATATCCCATGAAATTGTGTTCGGCTCTCCACAGGCAAGACCAGCCATGATTGTAACCATGTCTCCGTCTACGATGCGGATAGCTCCGTCCTTAGCACATGCTCCTTTGTAAAGACATGCAGCAGGCGCAGCTTCAACAACAACAACTTTCGGTGGATTTTCCGGATAGCGGTTAGCGAAGAATCCCTGAACTGCTCCGGCAAGTGAACCAACACCAGCCTGAATAAATACATGTGTCGGACGCTCACATCCAGCTTCGTGAAGCTGATCATCAGCCTCGTTAGCCATTGTTCCGTATCCCTGCATGATCCATGCCGGAATCTCTTCATATCCGTCCCAGGCTGTATCCTGAACCATTACGCCGTTCTCTGTCTTCTCTGCCATAGCGTTAGCCATACGAACACATTCGTCGTAGTTTTCCTCTTCGATTGTAGCTTTCGCTCCTTCTTTCAGGATGTTGTTCAGTCTTGTCTGAGTGGATCCCTTCGGCATAAGTACTACGGATTTCTGTCCAGCTTGTTCGCTGCCCATGCAACACCACGTCCGTGGTTACCATCTGTTGCAGTGAAGAAAGTAGCCTGTCCGAATTCTTTACGCAGTTCGTCAGATGTAAGAACGTTGTAAGGAAGTTCTGAAACATCCTTTCCTGTCTGCTTTGCAATGTAGCGAGCCATTGCGAAAGATCCGCCGAGTACTTTAAATGCGTTCAGTCCGAAACGATAAGACTCATCTTTTACATAGACCTCTTTCAGTCCAAGGTATGCAGCCATGTGATCCAGTTTTACAAGTGGTGTAACACTGTACTGCGGGAAGCTCTCATGGAATGCGCGAGCTTTCGCTACATTCTCAAGTGACATTACCTGAAGCTGAGAGTCATCTGTTTTTGGCATTTCGTTTACTGCCCATTTGATAGTTTCCATTATAGTGACCTCCTTAAATTAATACGTGTCATTTGCCCATGTAACTGTAAAGTGTGAATTTCGATATCCCCAAATACGAAGAAACTTTATCGCCGGACTTTGTAATAAGGAAAGCACCGGCATGATCCAGATACTGGACAACAGCAACTTTGTCATCTTTGTTCATCATTGCAACTGGCTTTCCGACCTTTGCAACGGCCTGCTCGATTAACAAATCCAGAAGTTCATTTACATTATGTGTGATCTGCCGTGGCGAATCACCTGTAAGATCCGGAAGCTTGTCTTTCGTAGCGATCAAAGACTGAATTGCTGTACTCGCAGCTGTAAAAGCTGTGATGTCATAGTTTAATGAGAAGATGTATGAGATTGATCCGTCATCGTCTCTTATATAGAAGGTACTCGATTTCAGGATCCGTCCATCTTCTGTTTTAGTAAGATAGGAAAGCTTATCATGAATCGTTGACGGATCCGACTGAAGTGTCTCAAGAACAATTCCTGAAGGACCATCTCCGGTCTGTCGGTTCGATATATGTCCGTTCTCGATGTACACGATCGATTTCTCCAGATCTTTTGTCTTCAAATCATGAATTGCAATCTCACAGGAACTTCCAAATTGAATTGCAAGTCCGTGTGCAAGCTGCTTAAGAAAATCTAAGGTATGACGCATATGTCCACCTGCCTTTCTACATGCTTTCTGTCTTCATAATCCCATAATATCATAAAAATCACGATAGTCAATACCTTTCCTAAAAATTTTTAGGTAACAAAAAACTTTTTTAGATTTCTTGTTGCATTTAGACAATTTAGATGTTATTCTATGTGTATCAGAGATATTGATGTACGAAATGCACATAACAGGCAGATAGCATTTTAACATCAAAGTGTAGAAATTCATAAAAAGGAGAGGTTACAATTATGTTGATCTTAGGTAATGGTAGAGTTGTGACAAGAAACCCTGAATGTCCTTATATGGAAGAGGGCGCAGTAGCAATTGATGGTAAAGTAATCTGTAAGGTTGGACCAACAGATGCGTTGAAGAAGGTTTATCCAGATGCAGAGTTTATTGATGCAAAAGGCGGAGTGATTATGCCGGCATTCATTAATACTCATGAACATATCTATAGTTCTTTTGCAAGAGGACTTGCTATTAATGGATACAATCCAACAGGATTGCTCAGCATTCTTGAAGGAATGTGGTGGACGCTGGATAGAAACCTGACACTGAATGATACTTATTTAAGTGCTATGGCTACTTATATTGATTCTATCAAGAACGGTGTAACAACAGTATTTGACCATCATGCAAGCTTTGGAGCTATCAAAGGTTCCTTATTTGAAATTGAGAGAGCAGCGAAGGAAACAGGAATTCGTTCCTGTCTCTGTTATGAAGTTTCTGACAGAGATGGAAAAGACAAGGCCAGAGAGTCTGTAATGGAGAATGCAGAATTTATTCGTCATGCACTGAAGGATGACAGCGGAATGATCGCCGGAATGATGGGTATGCATGCACAGTTCACAATCTCAGATGAGACAATGGAACTTGCAGCAGCAAACAAACCGGATGAAGTTGGTTATCATATTCATGTTGCAGAAGGAATTGAAGATCTGCATCACTGCCTGAAACATTATGGAAAGAGAATTGTTGACCGTCTGATGGACTTCAATATTCTTGGAGAGAAGACACTGCTTGGACATTGTATCTACATCAACCCACATGAGATGGATCTGATCAAAGATACAAACACAATGGTTGTTCATAATCCGGAATCCAATATGGGAAATGCCTGCGGATGCCCTCCGACAATGGAACTTGTACACAGAGGAATCCTTACAGGACTTGGAACAGATGGATATACACATGATATGATGGAATCCTTCAAAGTGGCAAATATTCTTCATAAACATCACCTTTGCGATCCAAATGCAGCATGGGGAGAAGTTCCGACAATGCTGTTTGAGAACAATGCAAAGATTGCAGGACGTTATTTCGACCAGAAGCTCGGGGTTCTTGAAGAAGGCGCAGCAGCAGATGTGATCATTGTTAATTACAATCCGCTGACACCAATGAATGAGAATAACATCAATGGTCACCTTGTATTCGGAGTAACTGGACACGATGTTGTGACAACTGTTGCAAACGGTAAAGTATTGATGAAAGACAGAAGACTGACAGAGATTGACGAAGCGAAAGTTATGGCAGACTGCAGACAGGCAGCAGCCGAACTTGGAAAACGTATCAACAGTCGTTAGGCTTAGATTGACGGATACCGTTCATTAATGTTAACATATATAACAGATGTGGACAGTATCTTTGATCGCACATTTCGTCAAAACTAACCGGAAAGGACAATAAAATAATGAAAGAAAAGAAATCAGAAGCACCTCGCAGAGGAAACGAAGAACTGTTTAAGTGGAATGGTAATCCGACATTTGGTCAGATACTTCCGCTTGCTGCCCAGCATGTACTTGCAGCAGTTGTAGGATGTGTTACACCGGCAATTCTGGTTGCAAATGCAGCGAATAATGCAGGCGGAAATGTAAACATGGGTCTCTTGATCCAGATGTCACTTGTATTTGCAGCATTATCAACATTCCTTCAGCTGTATGGAAATAAGATCCATCTTGGATCCGGACTTCCGGTCATCATCGGTGTAAGTTTTGCTTATGTTCCGACAATGACAGCAATTGCAGCACAGGCTCAGGACGTTAACACGATTTTTGGCGCGATGATCGTAGGTGGTATTGTAGCAATTATCGTTGGACTTACTATTAAGCAGATCAGAAAGGTGTTCCCACCACTGGTAATCGGAACTGTTATCTTTGCAATCGGTCTGTCTCTTTATAAGACAGCCATTAACTACATGGCAGGAAACTCCGCGAACACATATGAAGTGATCGTAGAGCAGAGAGGTCAGACAGCAGCACTTGTTTATGGTTCCTGGCAGAACTGGCTTGTATCCCTTGTAACACTGGCAATCGTAATCGGTCTGAACCATTACGGAAAAGGACTTTTCAAACTTGCATCTATCCTGATCGGTCTGATCTGTGGATATGTACTTGCATTGTGCTTTGGAATGGTTGATTTTTCAGCACTTTCAAACGCAGGTTGGTTCCAGCTTCCACAACCGTTTGCTTTCGGTGTAAAATTCGATATCTCAGCGATTATCCCGCTGGCGATTTTGTTCCTTGTCAATTCCATTCAGGCAATGGGAGATTTCTCCGCTACAACAAGTGGTGGTATGGATCGTCTTCCTACTGACCAGGAGCTCAACGGTGGTATCATCGGTTATGGTATCAGTAATATCGTAAGTGCATGTTTCGGATGTCCTCCGACAGCAACTTACAGCCAGAACGTAGGTATTGTTGGTTCTACAAAAGTTGTAGCAAGAAAGGTATTTTCACTTTCAGCATTTATCCTTCTGATTGCAGGACTGATTCCGAAATTCTCAGCACTTCTGAGAACAATTCCTCAGTGTGTACTTGGTGGAGCAGTAGCATCTGTATTCGCAGGTATCGCAATGACAGGTATCAAGCTTCTTGTAAGTGAAGGTATGTCTACAAGAAACACAACAGTTGCAGGATTATCTATTGCAATCGGTATGGGTGTATCCTTAAGTAACGGATGCTTAAATCAGATGACATCAACAATTTACGATGGATTAGGAATGACAATGGGACTCGAGAACTTCCAGTCCATCATCAATAACACATTTGCATCATCACCGGTTGTACTGGCGACAATTTTTGCAGTTATTTTGAATCTGGTTCTTCCGAAAGATCCAAAGCCGGAGACAAAATAAAAGGAAACAGATCTTTGAGAAAAGACAGGTTCTTGGGGAATGATCTGTCAGAGATTTCAAAGATTTAATCATTACGGAAGAACCTGCCGATGGCAGGTTTTCCGTGATAAAAGAAAAAAGAGAGGTAAAAAGTATGAGTGAAATTATGAGACCTATGTCATTTGAACAGCTTTTAAACTGGACATTGACAGAGTACAAAGAGAATGGAACAGTATTTGGAGAGCGTCATCCATATCATGCGGACAGCAAGTTCAACCGCACAATCTTCGGACGCGATCTTGAGACACCAATCGGACCGGCAGCAGGTCCAAACACTCAGCTGACACAGAATATTATCGCAGCTTACTACACAGGAAGCCGTTTCTTCGAGCTGAAGACAGTTCAGGTAATGGACGGAGACGAGCTTGCAGCATGCATCAACAGACCATGTATCAAGGCTGATGACGAGTGCTACAACTGTGAGTGGTCTACAGAGCTGTTTGTTCCACAGGCAATGGAGGAGTACATCAAAGCATGGTTCCTTCTGAAAGTGATCTCAAAAGAATTCGGACTTGGAAGCATGGACGGATTCCAGTTCAACATCAGTGTTGGATATGATCTTGCCGGAATCAAATCAGAGAAGGTTGACACATTCCTGAACACAATGCAGCATGCACAGGATTCAGAGATTTTCAAGCACTGCAAGGCTTATCTTCTTGAGCATGTTGACCTGTTCGAGAAAGTGACAGCAGAAGATATCGAAAGCATTTCCGGTGATATCTGTAATTCTGTTACAATCTCTACACTTCACGGATGCCCTCCGGAAGAAATTGAGAAGATCGCAATGTATCTGATCACAGAAAAGGGATTCCATACATTTATCAAATGTAACCCGACACTTCTTGGATACGAGTATGCAAGAAAGACAATGGATGACATGGGATACGATTATATCGCATTCGGTGACTTCCACTTCAAAGACGACCTGCAGTACGAGGATGCTGTTCCGATGCTGAACAGACTGATCGCTGTCTGTCAGGAAAGAAACCTGGAGTTTGGTGTGAAGATCACTAACACATTCCCGGTTGATGTAAAACAGAACGAACTTCCAAGTGAAGAGATGTATATGTCAGGAAAATCTCTGTATCCACTTTCCATCTCCGTAGCAAATATGCTGGCAAGAGATTTCGGTGGAAAACTGAGAATCTCCTATTCAGGTGGTGCTGATTTCCATAACATCGAGGGAATCATCGATGCAGGAATCTGGCCGGTAACAATGGCTACAACAATCCTGAAACCAGGCGGATATGACAGACTTTGCCAGATTGCAGGACTTCTTGAGAAAGAAGGCGTTGTATTCACAGGTATCGACGCTGCCAAGACAGAGAAACTGGTTGAGGAAGCAAAGACAAGCCCATATCATGTAAAGGCTGTAAAACCGCTTCCGTCCAGAAAGATCAACAAACAGGTTCCGCTGATCGACTGCTTTATCGCTCCTTGTAAAGAAGGATGCCCGATCCACCAGGATATCACAACATATCTGCAGCTTGTAGAAGCTGGTAAATATGAAGAAGCTATGGATGTTATCACAGAGAAGAATCCACTTCCATTCATTACAGGAACAATCTGTGCACATGCTTGTATGGGCAAATGTACACGTAACTTCTATGAGTCACCGGTACATATCCGTGAGATGAAGCTTGAGGCAGCTCAGAACGGATACGAAGCACTGATGAACAAGCTGACAGCACCTGCAATCACAAAAGAAGGTAAGGCAGCAGTGATTGGTGGAGGACCGGCTGGTATGGCAGTTGCTTACTTCCTGCGCAGAGCCGGAATGGCAGTTACAGTATTTGAGAAGAACGACGCTCTCGGCGGTGTTGTTCGCCACGTGATCCCAGAATTCAGAATTCCGGGAACATCTATTGATAAAGATGCAGCACTTCTTGAGAAGATGGGCGTTGAAGTTCGTCTGAACACAGAAGTAAAAGATACAGCAGCACTGAAAGCAGAAGGATTTACAACAGTGATCCTTGCAGTAGGAGCTTCTGAGCCTGGAGTATTAAGACTTGAGCAGGGTGAAGCTAAGAATGCACTCGAGTTCCTGGCTGACTTCAAGGCAAATGACGGAAAACTTGATATCGGTAAGAACGTTGTAGTTATCGGTGGTGGTAACACAGCAATGGATACAGCAAGAGCAGCAAAACGTACAACAGGCGTTGAATATGTATATCTTGTATACAGAAGAACAAAACGCTATATGCCGGCAGACGAAGAAGAGCTGGTAATGGCAGTAGAGGACGGCGTAGAATTCATGGAACTCCTTTCTCCTGTTAAACTTGAGAATGGAAAACTGATCTGCGAAGTTATGGTTCTTGGCGATATGGATGCTTCTGGAAGAAGAGGCGTTGTTAAGACAGGAGAACTCAAAGAGATCCCGGCTGATACAGTGATCGCAGCTGTTGGTGAAAAAGTTCCGACTGCTCTTTACGAGGCAAATGGAATCAACGTAAATGACAGAGGACGTGCTCTTGTAAATGAAGAGACATTAGAGACAAACGTAGAGAACGTTTACGTTGTTGGTGACGGACTTGGCGGACCGGCTACAGTAGTAGAAGGTATCCGTGATGGTCTCAAAGCTGCTCAGGCAGTGATCGGAGAGACTCTTGTAAGAGATTTCGATGCGGAGACAGATGAAGCTGTTGTATATGAGAGAAAGGGTAACCTCGAAGACGTACGCGAAGACAGCACAGAGGCTAAGAGATGTCTTAACTGTGTAGGAATCTGTGAGAACTGTAAGGAAGTTTGCCCGAACAGAGCAAATGTAGCAATCAAGGTTCCGGGACTGGAGAAACATCAGATCATCCATGTGGATTACATGTGTAATGAATGTGGTAACTGTAAGAGCTTCTGTCCATACGACAGTGCTCCGTACCTGGATAAATTCACATTATTCATGGATGAGAACGATATGGCAGACAGCAAGAATCAGGGATTCACAGTACTGGATAAAGATGCAGTACACTGCAAGGTTCGTTTCTGTGGAGAGATCCTCGACTGGACACTTGGAGAAGAGACAAAGATTCCGGAAGCACTTCAGAAAGTAATGGAGACTGTTTGCAAGGACTACACATATCTGTTAAGATAATAGCAGAAGGTTTATGTGAGATTGCTCCGGTGGAAATTGAGTGAGACTAGAGTGATAATATGTGAGATAGATAGCTCACAGGCATCTGCCTGTGGGCTATCTTCTTTTCAAAAGACGCAGAAATATAGAAAGAAGGGATCTGTAAAATGATAAGCTATTTCAGAGATGACAGACTTTGTGAAGCAGACTCTTTCTTATCGGTAGTAAAGCCTGACTATACAGAATGTCCGATGATAGCTGCTGTCGGTGCGGGAGGAAAGACCTCTACATTGAGAAGGCTTGCAGAAGAGTATGCGCTGATGGGGAAAAAGGCAATTGTTCTTACAACAACTCATATGAGAGAAGAGACGACTCCATGGAGTTGTGTGGCTGAAGAGGAAGAGTGGATTAGTAAAGGGAACGAGCTGCTTGAACGAGTGAAGGAATGCCTTGAACAATATGGACAGGCCTGGATTGGGGCAAGAACGAAAAAAGGGAAAATGAGCTGCGTTCCGGAGTTGATTCTGGCAGAGATAGAAAGCTGGAATGTGCCATTACTTGTTGAAGCGGACGGAGCAAGGATGCTGCCATTAAAAGTACCGGGAGAACAAGAACCTGTGCTCCTGCCACAGACAACACATGTATTTTCTGTCTACGGAATGGACGCTTTGGATCAAAAGCTGGAAGAAATCTGCTTTCGAAGTGAAAAGTCGGCAGAGCTTCTTGGAAAACAGCCGGAAGATCAGGTGACAGAAGAGGACATAATAAAGCTTGCCTGTCATGAACAGGGCGGGCGAAAAGGCTGTCCAAAGCAGGCAGAGTATATTGTTGTACTGAATAAGGCAGACACAAAGGAACGGCGAGACAGAGCGTGTAAGATTGCAAAGTGCTTGTATGAGAATGGAATCAAGAATATATTTGTGACATCTTATATGCTGTAATAAATATTGTAGAAAAAGTGCAGAGATTATTCTTGAACGTAAATAAATTAGAAAATAACGGAGAATCATAGAAGATTCTCAGGAAAATAGATGGGAAGTATTGAGATGAAGATATTGATTAAAGGTGCGGGAGACCTGGCAACAGGAATCGCATCCAGATTATATGGCGCAGGGCATCAGATCATGATGACAGATATTGCTGTGCCATTGACGGTCCGCAGACTGGTTGCATTTTCCAGAGCGGTTTATGAAGGTGAGGCAGTTGTAGAAGATATGACGGCGCGCCTGGCAAAGAATCAGGAAGAAGCAGAGGAGATTATGGAACAGGGAGATATCCCTGTGATCGTTGATCCAAAGGCAGAATGTATACAGTGGTTTCAGCCGGATGTGATTGTGGATGCCATCCTTGCAAAGAGAAATCTTGGAACAAAGATCACAGATGCACCGTTTGTAATCGGAGTCGGACCTGGATTTACTGCCGGGGAAGACTGCAACTGTGTTGTAGAGACAAAGAGAGGACATACACTGGGGAATGTAATCTGGGACGGAAGTGCGATCCCGAATACCGGAGTTCCGGGAAATGTTGGGGGATATTCTATTGAGCGTCTGATCAAGCATCCGCAGATGGGGTGATCGAACCGAAGGCTGTGATCGGCGATCTGGTACGAAAAGGACAGATCGTTGCAATTACAGGCGGAGAGCCGGTTTATGCGCTGATGGACGGTATCGTTCGCGGAATGCTTCAGCCAGGTGTTCAGGTGACGAAGGGACTGAAGATCGGAGATATTGATGCTCGTGCAAAGCAGGAGCATTGCCGGACAATCTCAGACAAAGCAAGGGCGATTGGCGGAGGTGTGCTCGATGCAGTCTGTAGTTATGAAAAGAGCAGAGGAAAGTATGCACTGATCTTATTGGCAGCAGGACAGAGCGTACGATTTGGTTCAGATAAACTGAAAGCAGTTGTAGAAGGTGAAGCAATGTATGAAAGTGCGATCAGCCGGTTTGAAGCATTTCAGGGATTCAAGTCTTATGTAGTGACAGGAAAAGAAGAGATTACACTTTCAGCAGAGTCAGCAGGCTGCACCGTCGTATGCAATAAAGAACCGGAGAAGGGAATCTCTCTTTCTGTAAAGCTCGGTCTGACAAAGGCAATCGAGGATGCGGAAGAAAATGGAACACCGCTTCGAGGAGTCCTGTTCAGTGTTTGCGATCAGCCAAGATTAAAAAAATCCACGATTCAGAGAATCATAAATACAGCATTTCATAATCCGGGAAAGATTGTTTGTGCAGGAGAAGGAACAAGAAATGGCAATCCGGTCTTGTGGGATAAGAGATTCTTTGATAAACTTTTGGAGTTAGATGGAGATATCGGTGGAAAGAAGATATTGAAAGAAAACGTAGATTCGCTGAAAATTGTGCCGGTACAGGCGGGAGAACTTCAGGATATTGATCGCAAAGAAGATCTCGGAACGGCATAATGATAGAATTGCTGGTTGCATATAGTGTGAACAGTGATAAAAATAGCACGGTAAGCTGAAAGGAGAATGCAAATGCGGGTAGGAGCAGTGATTGCGGCAGCAGGAAAATCTGGTGGATATAAGAGTTATGATAAGATGAAGTCGGTGGATGGAATCCAGGTTCTGCGTCAGATGATTTTAAATTTCAAGAGAGCAGGCGTGGATGAGATCGTGCTGATCACAGGATACCAGGCGGAGCAGGTGGAGAAGAAACTGGCGAAGCTTGGGGCAATATTCCTTCGCAGTGAAGATTATGAGAAGGAAGAGATGATCACGTCAGCAGTTCGAGGGATGAACTACCTGAAACCGCGCTGTGAGAAATTCTTCTTCTGTCCGGCAGGAGTTTCTCTTTTCACAGAAGATACCGTACGTGTGTTGATGCAAAAAGCGAAAGAAAATGAAAACAATCATGAGAAAGTCTATGTACCTGTCTGGGAAGAACGAAAAGGACATCCGATCCTGATGGATCGCAGTATGGTTGATCAGTTTGCTTCTTATGAAGGTGAAGGTGGACTTAAAGGTGCCATGGATGCGCTGAATGTAGAACGCATTTTCGTTCCGGTGGAAGACAACGGTGTAGCGATTTACTCTGGACAGGGAGAACCTTTCCGTGAGATTTTCAAAGAGAAGGAAAAGGAGAGAAGAATCCGTCCGAGAGTGAAGCTTCAGTTGGAGAAGAATGAGAACTTCTTCGGTCCGGGAATTGTATTTCTTCTGCGTCAGATCGATACACTTGGCTCGGTAAGAGACGCCTGTGCAAAGACAGGAATGTCTTACAGCAAGGGCTGGAGCCTGATCAGAAGTGCAGAGAAAGAACTCGGATATACCGTTGTAGAGCGAAGTCCGGGAGGCAAGCATGGCGGTGTAGCCAATGTAAGCGAAGCAGGGAAAGACATACTCAGAAAATATGAACTGCTGGAAAAAGATGTGGTGAAATATGCAGAGAAGAGATATAAGGATATCTTTGAATCATAATTCAGTCAATGAAAAAAAGTTGTGTAAATCACAACTTTTTTTAAAAATGCGATTGTTAAAATAAAACAAATCGGTTATAATAAGACCATCATTTAGAAAGAAAAGACAGGAATAATTACAACATTTTTATGAACAAGGCGCCTGTCAGGAGGAGATAGGATGAAAAAGAGAATTTTAGCAGTAATGATGGCAGCCGTAATGGTGTTTTCTATGGCTGGATGTGGATCCAAAGCCGACGAAAAGACAGACGACACAGCAAAAACAGAAGCAACTGACAACAAAGGCAGTGATGAAGAAGAAACAGAGATCCAGGTATTTATTGCAGCCAGCTTGAAGAATGTAATGGATAAGCTCGCAACACAGTATAACGAAGAACATCCGAATGTAAAGATCACATACAATGCAGACAGTTCAGGTACACTTCTGACACAGATTGAAGAAGGATATGAGTGTGATATCTTCTTCTCAGCAGCACAGAAGCAGATGGACCAGCTTGAGTCCGATGGTCTTGTAGTAGACGGAACAAGAGCGAATGTTGTAAACAACCAGGTAGTAGTTGTGACAAGAAAAGACAGCGGAACAAAGGTAACAGGACTTGATAACTTAAGCGAAGCAGAAAGCTTTGCACTTGCCGGCGGAAGCGTACCGGTAGGTAAGTATACAAGAACCGCACTTATGAATATGGGTGTTCTTCCGAAGGTGGATGATCCTTCAGCAATCACAACAGAAGAAGTATCAGAAGCACTTGGCGGACTTGAGATCAGCGAGCAGGACAACGTAAGCAAGGTTCTTTCCGCAGTAGTGGAAGGATCTTGTGAAGTTGGAACAACTTACTACTCTGATACATATGGATTCGAGGACGAACTCGATATTCTTCAGACAGTAGGGTATGATCTGACAGGAAATGTAATCTATCCGATCGCACGTGTAGTAAATGATGAGGCTGATGATGCACAGAACGCAGCAGCAGATGATTTCATCAAGTTTGTTCTGTCAGACAATGCAAAGAAAGTATTTGAGTCTTATTACTTCGATACAAATGTAGAATAAAGATAGTGTGATAGTAACGGATGTGTTACTATAGAAGCAGAGGGTTACTGTTCACTCCCGTGTCAATCACTTTGCTGATTGACACGGAGGATGCGTGTTTTGACTTGAATGCATCTCGCCCCATCGCCAAAGGCGATTTAAAATGGCGAGATGCGTTGCTGGTCGCACATCGTGTGAACAGTAACA